>JANNSD010000051.1:0-6606 GCA_031402225.1 Gemmatimonadota bacterium
CACCAGCAACGCTGCGATGCCCGAGATCCATGCCGCCGCGCGGGTGCTTAACGCCGGCATCCGGCTACCTCTTGCCAACCGCCGGTCGCCGGACGCGCGCACTTCTGCCGCCTTGCCGCCCTGACTTCTTGCCGCCCGAATAGCCTCCCACGCCGCAACGCGATCCAGCGGCTTCGGCTCGTTATAGGTCTTCGCCAATTCAGCGATCCGCGGATCCAGCGGGGTCTTGTCGTTGTCGTCGGTCATGTGCCGCGTGCCTCCGGTGCGAAATCGGCGAGCCGGTCCCTGAGGCGCGCCCGGGCCCGAAACAACTGGGCCTTCGACGTGCCCGACTGCACGCCGAGCATGGTGCCGATCTCTTCGTGGGTGTAGCCCTCCACGTCGTGCAGCAGGAACACCATCCGGTAGCCCTCCGGCAGCTGGTCGATCTCGGCGTGCAGTCGTGTCTTCAAGTCCGGATCGCTCATCCGGGCCGAGGGTGCCGCGACCACCTCGGCGGCTTCCCAGGGGGCGTGTCGTTTTTCGTCCCGCTTGCGTCCCCTCAGGGAGTTGAGCGCCACCGATACCGCGATGGCGCCGAGCCAGGTACCCAGGGCTGACTCGCCGCGGAACGTTTCCAGTCGGTCGAAGGCCCGGATGAACGTCTCCTGCACGCAGTCCTGGGCAGCCTCCGGGTCGCCGACGAATCGGTAGACGATCCGGTGGATCCGGTCGGCGTGGGTCTCGAAGAACTGACGCTCCGCAGCCGGGTCGCCGGCCTGGATACGCCCGATCAGTTGCTGGTCGTCCACCTGGCTCCGGGGCGCTGGATTCGATCTGTGAGACAGCACGTAGACACGGGCGGTCGGGAAAGGGTTGCGCGGCACCCTACGCAACCTTTGGCCGGCAGGATGCATCCAAGGTGGTGAAGGCCGGACGACAGGTCATGCCAGCCAGCAACAGGAACAAGAGGAGTGGAACCATGGATACCCCAGCACAGGGCTCGCCCCGCACTGTCCCCGTGAGCGGCCCCGGCGCCCCGACGCTCTATCTCGCCCGACCGCTTCCTGTCCAGGGTGGCGCGAATTCAACCGGGGGCGATTTGACACTTCGTTGAGGTGGTAGCAGCAGAATGTACCGGTCGCTCGCTTTCGGGCGATCGGCGAAGCGAAGCGAGACGGCGGCTCTCTGTAAGGGGGGCCGCCGTCAGCGCATCGTCCTCCGCCCCACCTCACCCGGCCATAAGCATTTGTCCTTCAAGCGCTTAGGCGCCAACTTTGCGCTTGCCGCAACGCCTGCGTTCCGGGTATCTTTCGGCCCTGTACCGGCCGCCCCAAACGGCCGCTGACCCACCCGACCCTGGACGCTCATGACCGCACCGAACAGTCGCGAACGGATCGTTCCGCGCCTCATCGAAGAGGAAATGCAGCAGTCGTTCATCAACTACTCGATGAGCGTCATCGTCTCCCGCGCCCTGCCCGACGTGCGAGACGGCCTCAAGCCGGTGCACCGGCGCATTCTCTACGCGATGAACGAGCTCGGCCTGGTGCCGGGCCGCGGCTACAAGAAGTCGGCGACGGTCGTGGGCGACGTGCTGGGCAAGTACCACCCGCACGGCGACAGTTCGGTGTACGACGCCATGGTGCGCATGGTGCAGGACTTCTCCCTGCGCTATCCGCTGGTGGACGGGCAGGGCAACTTCGGCTCCGTCGATGGCGATCCCGCCGCTGCCTACCGGTACACCGAAGCGCGCCTGACGCGCGTCGCGGTGACGATGCTGGACGACATCGACAAGAACACCGTCCTGTTCCAGGCCAACTACGACGACCGGCTGCAGGAGCCGACCGTCCTCCCGTCGCGCATCCCGAACCTGCTCGTCAACGGCTCCAGCGGCATCGCCGTCGGCATGGCCACGAACATCCCGCCGCACAACCTGCGGGAGGTGGCGAAGGGCGTCGAACTGCTGGTCGACAATCCCGATGCCACGATCGCCGACCTGCGAAAGGTCATTCCGGGCCCCGACTTCCCCACTGGCGGGTACATCTACGGCCGGCAGGGCATCACCGAGGCATACGAGAACGGCCGCGGCCGCGTCATCATGCGCGCGCGGGCGCAGATCGAGGAGCATGAGTCGTCGGGCAAGTCGAAGATCGTGGTGACGGAAATTCCCTACCAGGTGAACAAGGAAAACCTGGTGCGGGCCATCGCCGAGCTGGCGGCGGAGAAGAAGCTGGAAGGCATCAGCCGTGTGAATGACGAATCCGACAAGGACGGCATGCGGATCGTCATCGAGCTCAAGCGCGATGCGATCCCGAATGTGGTGCTGAACCAGCTCTACAAGCACACCTCCATGCAGTCCACCTTCGGTGTGATCATGCTGGCGCTCGACAACGGCGCCCCGAAGGTCATGAACCTGAAGGACATCATCCTCCGGTTCATCAGCCACCGCCACGAGGTCATCACTCGGCGCACGCAGTTCGACCTCGACGCCGCCCAGGCGCGAGAACACATCCTCGAGGGACTGAAGATCGCCGTCGACAACATCGACGAGGTGATCAAGATCATCCGCGGCTCTGAGGATACGCCCGACGCCGACCGGAAGCTTCGGGCCCGGTTCAAGCTCTCCGAGAAGCAGACCGACGCCATCCTCAACATGCGCCTGGCCAAGCTCACCGGCCTCGAAATCGAGAAGCTGGAAGCCGAGCTGGGCGAGGTCCGCAGCACCATCAAGGAACTCAAGAGCATCCTGGCGAGCCGCGAGCGGCGGATGGGGATCCTCAAGGAGGAGATGCGCGAAGTCGCCAAGGATTTCGGCGATGACCGCCGCACCGAGATCCTCGCCGACCAGGGCGAGTTCACCGTCGAGGATATGATCGCCGAAGAGGACATGGTGATCACCATCTCCCACACCGGCTACATCAAGCGGATTCCCGTCTCCAGCTACCGCAAGCAGCGGCGGGGCGGGCGCGGCGCCACCGGGACCGACCTCAAGGCAGACGACTGGGTGGAGCACCTCTTCATTGCCAGCACGCACGACTATCTGATGTTCTTCAGCAACGAGGGCCATGTCTACTGGCTCAAGGTGCACGAAATTCCGCAGGCCGGACGCGCCGCGCGCGGCAAGCCGGTGGTCAACTGCATCGCCATCAAGCCCACGGAGCAGATCGCGTCGCTGGTACCGGTGCGCGAGTTCTCCGACGACAAGCACCTCTTCTTCGCTACCCGGAACGGCACGGTGAAAAAGACGGTGCTTTCCGAGTACGGCAACGTGCGCACCAACGGCATCCGTGCTATCAACATCGAGGAAGGCGACGAACTGATCGACGTGCAGGTCTGCGACGCGAACAGCGACATCGTCCTGGCCACGCGCGGCGGTATGAGCATCCGCTTCCATCACAGTGACGTGCGCGAAATGGGCCGGGCCACCACCGGCGTGAAGGGGGTTGAGCTCGACGAGGGCGACCAGGTGATCGGCATGGTGGTGGTGCGGCGCGACTGCACCATGCTTGTCGTGAGCGAGAAGGGCTATGGCAAGCGCTCCGAGCTGATCGACTACCGGGTGCAGAAGCGCGGTGGGCGCGGCATCATCACCCTCAAGGTGACCGACAAGACCGGCCCGATCGTGGCCCTCAAGGAAGTGATCCCCGAGGACGAACTCATGATGATCACGAAGCAGGGGATCATCATCCGGGTGCCGGTGGACGGTATCCGTGTCATCGGGCGCAACACCCAGGGTGTGCGGGTCATGAACCTGGATGAGGGCGACGCGGTGGTTGGTGTCGCCCGGGTGGTCAAGGAAGAGGGTGCGGCCGAGGAAGGGGACGCCACCGAGGCGGCGGCTCCAGTGGACGGAGATGCCTGAAGCGGCCGTCCGGCCGCCGCTGGTTGATCTCGAGAACCTCCGTCGCGCCGCACTCGGGCTCGACGGGGTCGCGGTCCGGACGCCATTGATTCCGCTGGTTGTGTTGTCCGAACAACTCGGCGTTCCGGTCCGCCTCAAGGCCGAATTCCTCCAGCCAATCGGCGCCTTCAAGATCCGCGGCGCATGGACCGCCATCTCCCGCCTCGAACCCGGCGTGCGAGCCCGCGGCATCGTTACCCATTCCAGCGGCAATCATGCCCAGGCGGTCGCCTTCGCCGGCAAGAAATACGGCGTGCGCACCGTCATCGTCATGCCGAAGGACTCGCCGGCAGTGAAGGTGGCCGGCGTGCAGAGTCATGGCGCCGAGATCGTGTTCGTGGAGCGGCACGAACGGGCACGGGTCTGCGCCGACATCGCCGAGCGGGAGGGGCTGGTACTGATCCCTCCCTATGAACATGCCGACGTGATTGCGGGGCAGGGCACGCTCACCCTGGAGATCCTCGAGGAGTGGCCGGCGGTGCGGGCGCTGCTGGTGCAGGTGGGCGGGGGCGGCCTGCTGGCGGGCGCGGCGGCGGCGATTGTGGCGATGGGTGCGGACGTGGAACTCGTCGCGGTGGAACCGGAGGGCGCGGCCAAGGCCGCCGCCGCGCTCCGCGCCGGGGCACCGGTGACGCTCGCCGCGCCCGAAAGCGTCGCCGACGGGCTCATTCCGCCGAGCGTGGGGAAGCTGCCATTCGAGGTGTTCCACGAAGCCGTGAGCGAGGCGGTGCAGGTGAGTGACGCCGAGATCGGCGCCGCGGTGAAGCACCTGCACGAAGCGGTGGGGCTCAGGGTCGAGCCGTCTGGTGCGGCATCGGTGGCGGCACTGCTGGCCGGCCGCTATCGTCCGACCGGCCCGGTCGCGGTGATTGCGTCGGGGGGCAACGTGGATGAGGCAGTGTTCGCCAGGCTCATCGCCGGATGACGCCGCCGCGGCTCGTCATCCTCGATCCTGACCTGTCGCTCGGACGGACACTCATCCGCGTCCTGCGGGAACATGGGTTCGATGTGGTTGCCATTCCTGATGTCACCGAACTCACGGCGGCGCTGGCCGATGCGCCAACTGACCTGCTGCTGGTGGACATCGTGGCCGCCGGAGACGATGCCGCCTCCGAGATTGCCCGGCTCCGGGCCGCGGCCTCGCCGGTGCCCGGCATGCTGCTGTTGTCGTCGCGGCCCCCCGACGCCGATATCTACCGTGCCCTCTCCGCTGGCCCGCAGGACTTCATCGCCAAGCCGTTCCGCGTCCACGAACTGGTGGCCCGCGTCAAGGCGCAACTGCGCGCGCGCCTCGAGGCCCAGGATGGGCAGATGGAGCGCGTCGCGCGCACGCCAGCCAACGTGATGGCCGATGTCACCACCGGCCTCACCACCAGCGAGATCTTTCAATTGCTGGTGCGGCGCGTGGCGCAGGGCCTTCGCATTCCCCGCTGTTCCATCATCCTGGCGAAGCCGGGCGACGAGCGGGGCACCGTCGTGGCCGCGTACGAAGATCCGCAGATCCAGTCGCTGCCGGTGGACCTGACGCGCTACCCCGAACTCCGGCGTGCGCTCGATACCGGTGACGTGGTGCACGTGGAAGATGTCGCCACCGATCCGCTCTACCAGGCGATTCGTGATGCCTGGCGCGCCGACGGCCTGCCGGTGCCGCTTCGCTCGGCGATCGCGATCCGGTTCGAGCTGCGGGGCGAGCCCGTCGGCGTGTTCTTCCTCCGCACCACCACCGCCGATGCGCCGCTCGACCAGCGCGACGTGGGTTTCGCGCGGGAAATAGTGGGTGCCGCGGTGCGGACGCTGGAGCGGATCGCCGAAGCCGGCACCGGGGAGCGGTCAGGGCCTGTGGTGTGAGCGCCCGTCGCTGTCCCCACTGCCAATCGCTGTTCGAACCGCCGGCGCGCTTCTGTGCCCGGGACGGCACTCCCCTCGTCGACGCCCCAACCCAGCGACGTTCGCTCCCCTCGCTCGACGACGTGTCGGTCCCGCTGCCGCCCACGCTGCAGGCAGACCAGGTGATCGGCGACCGGTTTCGAGTGGTGCGCCGGCTGGGCGAGGGCGGGATGTCGTACGTGTATCAGGGTCGCGACCAGGCGGCGAATACCGATGTCGCCATCAAGGTGTTGACGCCCCGCCTTGCCGGCGATGCGGCGTCGGTGCAGCGCCTCAAGCGCGAGGCACTGCTGGCGGCGCGGTTCGATCATCCGAATGTCTGCCGCATTCTCCATGTGGGCGAGACCGCCGACAGCATGCTCTACCTCATCATGCCGTACCTCAGGGGCGAGTCGCTCAACGATTCCGAGACCCGGCGCGGAGCCTATCCGGTGGACGAGGCGGTGATGCTGCTGGTGCAGGTGTGCCATGGCCTGCAGCACGCGCACGACCTGGGCGTCATCCACCGAGACCTCAAGCCCGAAAATATCATGCTGGTGCCGGACGACGCGGTGCCCGGCGGCATTCGCGCGGTGGTGATGGACTTCGGTCTCGGCAAGGCGATCCAGCCCGACCCCGCGCTGGTGCGCCTCACCCAGACCGGCATCATTCTCGGCACACCGGAGTTCATGAGCCCGGAGCAGGTGCGCGGGGAGAAGATCGATGCGCGGAGCGACATCTTCGGGCTCGGTATTGTTGCCTTCGAGCTCTTCACCGGACAGTTGCCGTTTGCGGGAAGGAATTCACAGGAGTCGATGATGGCCCGGTTGCGGGGTCGTCCCCGGGCAGCGCGCTCGGTG
>JANNSD010000052.1:0-3931 GCA_031402225.1 Gemmatimonadota bacterium
TCACGGAGGCAATGTACCCGACAGGGGCGCGGAGGTTTGCCTCGGGCGGCGTTGAGCATCGCAATGTACTTGCCGCGGCGCCCACTGCAGGTAGATTCGCTTCCTCGGAAGGCATGGAACCAGCACGTCCCTGGAGGGGAAGATGCGGAAGTCACTCGCAGTAACGAGCTTGCTTACCCTGATGGCGCTCGCGGCACTTCCGCAGGCGGGAATGGCGCAGACCAAAGTCAACGGGGTGATCACCGGGCGCAGCGGAGCCAACATGATGGTGCGCACCGCCACCGGCACCACCACGGTCACCCTGAATGATGCCACCAAGGTCGAGGAGAAGAAGGGCGCCCTCAAGCTCCAGAAGTCGAGCATGGCGGTGACGAGCCTCATCCCCGGCCTCAAGGTCGAGGTCAGCGGCACGCCGGGCCCCAACAACACCGTCGTGGCCACGACCGTGAAGTTCAACTCCGGCGACCTGACCACCGCGAACGAAATCGCGGGCGGGGTGAACCCCACCGCGCAGCAGGCCAACGCCAATGCGGCAGCGATCGGGGCCGACCAGCAGGCCATCGCGGCGAACAAGGCGGGCATTGCGGCCAACGCTGCGGGCGAGGACTCGCTGAAGAACCGCATGAACAACATGGGCACCTACGACACCAGGGCCACCGCCACGGTGTACTTCGCCAACGGCAGCACGGTCATCGATGCGAAGGGGAAGGCGGACCTCAACGCCCTCGCTGCGCAGACGAAGGGCATCAACGGCTACATGGTCCAGGTGGCGGGATACGCCAGCGCCACTGGTAACGCCGCGGTCAACGACAAGCTGACCGACCAACGGGCCCAGAACGTCATCATGTACCTCGAGCAGACCGGCAACATTCCACTGTACCGGATGCTGGCTCCCGCCGCGATGGGCGCCTCACACCCCGCGGCAAGCAACACCACCGCCGAGGGTCAGGCGGAGAATCGCCGGGTGGTGGTGACGATCGTGGTGAACAAGGGCGTCGCCGGCAACTAGAAGCGTACCGTCAGGCCGAGGAACGGATACACGTCCTCGGCCAGGCGGGTAAAGCCGAGATTCACGCCGGCGTCCACCTGGACGTTGGGCCCGACGCCGAGCGTGAGGCCGATGTCACCGGTGCCTTCCCAGTCGCTGGTGGCGTCGGCGAGCACCGTCCCACCGTACACCTCCACGAAGAACGAGAGCGGGCCGGCAATGCTCCGGCCCACCGACGCTGATCCGATCATCGTCACCTTGCGGGGTGCGGCGGCGCCATCGCGCACCAGTTCGAACTGCAGCATCGACCCGAGGCCCCATCCTCCACCGAGCTCCACCCGCAGCGGCAGGATCACGCCCAGGTTGACGAGCCTTTGGGATGCTCCCGGGTCGGCCACAAACGCGACGAACGGCATCATCGCGAGCGCGGTACGTCCGCCGTCGTTTCCCCACAGGTTGACCTTGGTTCGCACGGTGACCGCACCCAGCCCGCGCTGGCGCTGGGTGGTGCCATTCACCGTCGCCTGGTTCCAGGCCCAGGTCTCGACCACCACCTGCAGGTCCACGTTGTGGAGCAGCCCCGCCTTCATGTTGAACGGCATGATGGCGAACGAGTTGCCGCTGACTCCCGACTCCCCGCCGGTGGATGCGTCCATGCCATAGGTGAAGACGTCGATCTCCGCCTGGAAGACGCCAGCGTCGACGGTGTAGGGACTCTCGGTGCGATCGGGCCGGTCGGTGGTGAGCGGCCGCCGCAACTCACGCGGCGTGCGGTGGAAGAGGTTGTACTGACTCTTGGAGGATGTGGCGTCCTGCTGCGCATCTCCCCCGGTGGGGGAGACGGCGACGAAGAGCAGCGTGGCGATCAGCGCGCCCGGGGCGCGCCTACGCAACCCAGAGGCGTACGGTACCAATGAGCAGCCAGGCATTGAGCCCCGCGATAACCAGCGCGACCGTCCACGCGGCGGCCTTGAGCAGCGGGCCATTTGCGAATGCGCCCATCTTCCGCTTGTCGCTGGTAAAGATGACGAGTGGAATGACTGCGAACGAGAGCTGCAGACTGAGGATGACCTGGCTGAGGATCAGGAGTGAGCCAACGCCCTGTTCGCCGTAGAGCGCGGTGACGATTACCGCCGGGATGATGGCGATGAGCCTGGTGATCATGCGCCGAAGCCACGCCGGCAGCCGGATGTCGAGGAACCCCTCCATCACGATCTGGCCGGCGAGGGTGCCGGTGATGGTCGAGTTCTGGCCCGATGCCAGCAAGGCCACCGCAAAGAGGGTGCTGGCCATGGCCGTGCCCAGCAGCGGTGTCAGCAGCCGGTAGGCGTCGTTGATGTCCGCCACCTCCTGGTTGCCGGAGGTATGGAACGCCGCCGCCGCGAGGATCAGGATCGCCGCGTTGATGAAGAAGGCGAAGAGCAGCGCCACCGTGGAATCGAAGGTGGCGTAACGGATGGCCTGCTTCGTCGCCGCGGGGTTGTCCTGCTCCACGTCGCGCGTCTGCACGATCGCGGAATGGAGATAGAGGTTGTGCGGCATCACCGTGGCACCCAGGATGCCGATCGCGATGTACAGCATCAGCGGATTGGTGACGATCTCGGTGCGCGGGATGAGCCCGCTCAGCACCGCGCCAAGCGCCGGCTTTGCGAGTACCATCTCCACCGCGAAGCAGACACCGATGACCACGATCAGCGAGATGATGAACGCCTCGAGCCAGCGGAAGCCACGCTGCTGCAGCAGCAGGATGAGCAGCACATCGGCCGCGGTGAGCACCACGCCCCACACCAGCGGAATGCCGAATAGCAGGTTGAGCGCCACCGCCGAGCCGATCACCTCCGCGAGGTCACAGGCGGCGATGGCGATTTCGCAGAGCACCCAGAGCATGAAGCTGACGCGCCGGGAATAGTGATCGCGGCAGGCCTGGGCCAGGTCACGTCCGGTGACCAGGCCGAGCTTGAGCGCCAGCGACTGCAACAGGATCGCCATCAGGTTGGAGATCAGCACCACGCTCAGCAGCGTGTAGCCGAAGCGGGCTCCGCCGGCCAGGTCCGTGGCCCAGTTGCCGGGGTCCATATAGCCCACCGCGACCATGTATCCCGGTCCGGCGAACGCCAGCACCTTCCGCCAGACACTCGCGCCGGCCGGCACGGCCACGGTGCGATGGGCCTCCGGCAGCGACGGCCGGAGGCGCGGAAAGCGCCAGCCTGGAGTGCCAAGAAGAGGTTTGGTTGCCACGGCCATTGGGTTAAGAGTCTCGAATGTATAGAGTGTAGGCCGGGCAGATTCTAATATTAGGCAAGCCTAATTGTCAAGGGGACAGTGGGCGGCTGCGGGCCACCCGGCTAGTCTTCAACCGGTCTCAAACCACTACCACATGCGAGCTTCCATGCCTTCAGCCGGCGCCCTCCTGGACAACCCATCGTTCGTCACCAGCCGCGATCCGAAGGGGATGTACGCCCTCGCACTCGGCTTTCCGGAGCAGTGCCGAGCAGCTCTTCGGATCGCTGAAGCAACCCCGATCAGCCTGGATGCGACGGGGGTGCGACAGGTGGTGCTTACGGGGCTGGGCGGATCGGCGGCGGGGGGGGACTTCGCCCGGGCCATTTTCGAGGCCCAGTCGACGGTGCCGTTCAGCGTAAACCGTGACTATTCCCTTCCCGGCTATGTCGGCCCCGACACGCTGGTGTTCGCCACGAGCTATTCCGGCAACACCGAGGAGACGCTGTCCGCGTACGCCGATGCCCGTGGACGGGGCGCGCGCATCATCGTGGTCACAAGCGGCGGCGAACTCGCCCGCCGCGCCGCAGCCGATCGCGTTCCTGTCGTCACCATTCCCGGTGGCCAGCCTCCGCGCACCGCCATGGGATTCATGCTTGTGCCGGTTCTCGTAGCGTCAGCGAAGCTCGGCCTGCTCCCGCCACAGGACATCGCCGGCGCCGC
>JANNSD010000053.1:0-31360 GCA_031402225.1 Gemmatimonadota bacterium
GCATGATCGCGGCGATGCGCTCGAGGCCGGCGCCGGTGTCCACCGACGGCTTGGGCAGCGGCGTGAGCGTGCCATCCGCCGAGCGATCGAACTGCATGAACACCAGGTTCCAGATTTCCAGGAACCGCCCCGACTCGGCGAGGCGCTCGAACTCTTCGCGCTCGATCCTCGCCGCCTTCTGGCCTGGCTTCCACTCGAGATCGACGTAGATCTCGGTGCACGGTCCGCAGGGACCGGTGTCGCCCATCTGCCAGAAATTGTCCTTGTCGCTCAGGCCGTAGATGCGATCGTCGGGCAGCCCCGCGACCTCGCGCCACAGGACGCGCGCCTCGTCGTCGGAATGATGCACAGAAATGCGCAGCCGCTCGGGGTCGATCCCGAGCCACTTGGAGCTCGTCACGAACTCCCAGGCAAAGTCGATAGCATCCCGCTTGAAGTAGTCGCCGAACGAGAAATTCCCCAGCATCTCGAAGAAGGTGTGATGCCGGGTGGTGTGACCCACCTGCTCGAGATCGTTGTGCTTGCCGCCGGCCCTGACGCACTTCTGCGCCGTCGTTGCCCGCGCGTAGTCGCGATGCTCCTGCCCCAGGAACACGCGCTTGAACTGCACCATCCCGGCGTTGGTGAATAGCAGCGTTGGATCGTCGGCGGGGACGAGCGAGGCACTGGGAACTTCGCGATGACCGCGCTCCGCGAAATAGTCGAGGAAGCGACGGCGAATGACGGCGGCTTTCATGCTGTAAAGATAAGGCCGACACGGGGTTCCCGACTACCTCACCCCTCCGCCTGTAAACGGAACGGCCCCCTCTGTTGGAGGGAGCCGCCCAAGGCCCTTAGTAGGGTCCACCATCCTGCGTCAGGAGGTTCCTTGCAACTATGCAGGCTTGCGAGGCCCATTTCCTCCCGACAATGGAAAAGCTACAAGTTGCGTACCGCCGTGGCAATATTGTGCTCAGATCGGGACGGTGGGCCGTGCAGGACAAAACTGGGCACTGGCGTACCCGTCCAGTAGACAACTTGAAGCTGGACTCGGCAGCGGGGTGATGCCTCGGTAGGAACGTGAGCGGCGGTACCCCCCCGAGGCTGTCCCGGGGCCGACGCGTGTCGTAGAGCACCAACCAGGCTTCTGGCTCCGCCCGGACTTCGGCCAAGGAGCGGAGGACATAGGCATCGAGCACTTCCCGTCGATAGGTCCGGTTGAGGCGTTTGATGTACGCGTTCTGGTTCGGCTTCCCCGGCTGGATATGCTGCAGGAGCACCCCGTGCCGGTCGCACCGGCCGGTGAGCGCGCGGGACACCAGTTCGGGCCCGTTGTCACAGCGGATCTCCGGGGGGCGCGCCGTGCAACGCCGCCCGCGCAAGGTGGGCGACCCCACAGGCCCGCACGATCGACAGCCCGTGCTCGACCACGATCGCTACCACCTGCCGCTTCGCGGGCGCCGCCGTTCGAAGCGGAAAGCCTACGGGGTCGCTCAAGCGGGGTGCGGGTGTGACATGCCGGTGACAACACGTGTGTATGGTTCTCGCGTTGCTCCTTCGCACCCAAAGTCACCCAGAACTGGAGTCAAGAAAACGTGATCGCAAGCGACCACCGCTGGAATGCGCTGTTAGCGTGCCTCCTTGCCCTCTGCTCCGCCTGTACCCAAGCGACCGAGGAGACGGGCGCGTCCAGCACTCCGTTCACCGCGATACAACCCCTGTGTCATGAAGGATTTTGTACGGGAGATGGGGACCCCGATTCCACCGCCCCGGGTATCTTCATTGCGACGTCCGTAACCTGGCAAAATGCACGAACGGGACGCAGACCGACAATGACGGCGATGGCCTGTCAACCTTTTGCGAGAATAACCTGGCCGCCGCTTTTGCTCCTCAACTCAAGTACGATCCCATTGACAACATAGGCGGCGAGCCGCACTGGGTCGCTCAGAAAATCGCCGGCAACAAGGTTCGCATTGCGTATCTGCTCTCTTACTATCTCGACCAGGGGAGTAGCCTCTTCTGGTGCGGAGTACCGTTCATCGGAGGGCTTTGTACGCTTCACAACGGCGATTCAGAAGAGATTGTTCTCGACCTCTACTACGACATTGACAGCTTTCACTGGATCTTGGATAAGGCGCACTACTCACGTCATGGAAACTGGCCGGCCTACGAACGCCTCGGCAATCCCTATCCGATGGCGCTGGAATACCCCGGTCGTGCGGGAGGATACCCTCGAAGCTGGGTAGCGAAGTCCAAGCACGCGAACTACCCTACTCAGGCATCTTGTAATGGCGGCAACGATACGTGCGCCCAGAACAGCGCAGGGAAGCGGGTGTTTGTTAGCGCTGCGACCAACCTTGGTGCCCGCAATTCACATTCTTCAGCTCAAGACACCGTGGTGTCAGCGAATCCCAGTTATCAGTACTACGGATCAGGAAAGACTGAAGCCTACTGGACCGGCGCGGACTTTCGCGGTTGGATACCCTTGAGCATCGGTGGCCCCGCGTCCAGCGCATACTCGGGCCACCTTACCTACTTTGGCTTCTAAGAAAGGCGGGCGGCCATGTGGAGATTGCTTGGATTGCTCGCTGCGCTAGCGGTTTTCACTCCCCGTGCAGGTCAAGCCCAGGCAGCAGATGTGCCCTCGGCGAACGAGACCCGTTATGTGGCCGCCGCCCGGCTTGAGGCGTATCGGCAAGATGCCATGAGACTCGGTGCCCCGCTCTCCGTGCCGGCAACCCGCGTTTCCGGCAATTACTCGATGGAGGGCGCGCTAGTCGGTTCTGCCGTAGGAATCGGAGCAGCCCTCCTGCTGGTCAGCAACTTGGACAATTCCGATTCCGGTGGTTCGGCTAGCGTTGGAACCTATGTTGGCGCGAGTCTACTGGGTGCTTTGGTACTCGGCACAGTCGGCTTGCTCATTGGCAGCGCCATACACAAGTGAGTGAGCGCCGCCGCCCGCGGATGCCGACCGAGATCGCGCCGGAGTTGGTCACCCGCATTTGCCACCGGCCCCAGTGTCCGGGGATCTTCAGCAAAGTGCCCGAAGCACTCGCCGTTTTGCAGAGAGACTCAGACCAGCTGAGCCACCGCCTTGTGCGCGATATCGCCGGTATAGCCCCGCCGCGCCAGGAAGGCGAGGAGCCGGCGCCGCTGGGCCACCCGCGGAAGCTTGGCGAGGCGCCCCGCCCGCGTGCGCGCCAGTGCGAGCGCCCGCTCGCCATTGTCCACCTCTGGCGGCCATACCACCGCCATGGCCCGGTCGATCGCCTCACGCACCACACCCATGGCGGCCAGGTCCCGGCGAACGCGCGCCGGACCCCGGCCCCGGGTGCTCCGCACCTCCGCATAATTGACCGCGAAGGCAGCATCGTCGAGCAAGCCCCTCTCCGACAGCCGGTCGAGTGCCGTCTCGACCGAGGGAGCCGGGTGTCCCTTGCGGACCAGGCGACGACCGAGATCCACGCGGCCGAAGCTCCGTCGTTCCAGTGCGCGGAGCGCGGTGCGGAACGCCCCTTCGGCGTCCGCGGCGACGTTGAGCCGCTCGCTGAGCAGGTCGTCCACCACGACCCCGGGGGCGAGCCCCAGGGCTACGGCGTCCTCGCGCGCGACCACGCAGAGCGCGGTGCCATCCACCTCGACCCGGACCGCGCCCGCTCGGCGCGCATCCGGGCCCAGGCCGGTGATCCTACTCGTCATCGTCCTCACTCACGGCAACGGCGCCCCCCGCCTTCACGCCCAGGAAGTCGCGCACCTTCCCCTCCACCTCGGTCATGAGCGCCTGATTGTCGCGCAGGAAGAGCTTCGCGTTCTCCCGGCCCTGCCCGATGCGCTGGTCGCCATAGGAATACCAAGCGCCCGACTTCTGGATGATGTTCGCCTCGCTGGCGATATCCACGACGAGGGAGGTGTGGCTGATGCCCTCGTCGAACATCACGTCGAACTCGGCCTGCCTGAACGGTGGGGCCACCTTGTTCTTGACCACCTTGACCCGCACGCGGTTGCCGATGATCACCTCGCGCTCCTTCACCGGGCCGATGCGGCGGATGTCGAGCCGGACCGACGCATAGAACTTGAGCGCCTTCCCGCCGGTGGTGGTTTCCGGATTGCCGAACATGACGCCGATCTTTTCGCGCAGCTGGTTGATGAAGACCACCGCGCACTTGGAGCGGTTGATGGCACCGGCAAGCTTGCGGAGCGCCTGACTCATGAGCCGCGCCTGCAGCCCCATGTGGCTGTCGCCCATTTCGCCCTCGATTTCGGCCTTGGGCACCAGCGCCGCGACCGAGTCGATGACGATGATGTCCACCGCACCCGACCGGACGAGGATTTCCACGATCTCCAGCGCCTGCTCGCCGGTGTCGGGCTGCGACACGAGAAGATTCTCCACATCTACACCCAGCTTGCGCGCGTACTCGACATCGAGGGCATGCTCCGCATCGACGAAGGCCGCCACGCCGCCGGCCTTCTGCACGTTGGCGACGAGATGGAGACAGAGGGTGGTCTTGCCCGATGACTCTGGGCCGAAGATCTCGGTGACCCGGCCCCGCGGAATGCCGCCCACACCAATGGCCGCATCCAAGTTGATGGCCCCGGTGGGAATGACAGCGATCCGCTCGCGCGGCGAGTCGGCGCCCATCCGCATGATGGACCCCTTGCCGAGCTGCTTTTCGATCTGGGAGATGGCAAGGGTGAGCGCCTTGCGCCGGTCGGCTTCGAGCCGGGTCTCATCAACAGCCATTGTAACCTCTACATGAGTGGAGTGTTTTGATTCACTTTATCACTACAAGCAATCTAAAGCCGAACATCAGCCGAAGCAATAGTCATATTGTGGCTGATTTCGAGTCACCAAGCTGCCGTCAACGGTCCATTCGCCACGCGTCAGGGATGTGGTGCACCTCTGGCGGCCGTCCAGCCACATCCAGCACCTCCACCACGTCGAACCGGAACGTGTCGCCCCACCGGCCGTTTCGGAGCGCCCAGATGCCCGCCACGCGCGCAATGGTGCGCCGCTTCTTCCACCCGATCGATTCCATGGGCGCCCCATAGCGCAGCGACCGGCGCGTCTTCACCTCCACGAAGGCCACCACCTCATGGCGCCGGATGATGAGGTCCAGGTCGTGTCGACCCAGGCGGAACCGGTGGGCCTCGATGACCCAGCCGCACGACACGAGATAGGCGAGAGCGACCAGCTCGCCGCGCAGGCCGCGCACGTGGCGCGGGTCGGTCCATTCGCTGGGCGGGATGCGGGCGGCGTGGGCGGTCATGGACAACACAATGCCGCGGGACCCGGGGTTCCGCGGCACCGTTTCCACGCGCCGAGTGCGGAGAAAGCGTGCGGCGGCGCTAGTCCACCAGCGCCTGGCGCACTTCCGGGGCGTATTCCTGGATGAGCCGCCGGATGGTGATCGTAAGCGGCACCGCCAGCACGATGCCGACCGGCCCGAGTACGTAGTTCCAGAACACGAGCGCGAAGAAGATCGCGACGATGCCGATCTCGAATCCCCTCTGCATGATCCTGGGCTTGATGATGTCACCCAGGAAGCTGTTGAACAGGATGAACACCACCGTGAAGATGATCGTCCGCTGGATGCCTTGCGTGAGGAGCATGAGCAGCAGGACCGGCGCCACGGCCAGCGGACCGCCGATGGTCGGCACGAAGCTCAGGACGAAGAAGAGCACCACCCAGGTGGCGACGTACGGCAGCCCCATCACCTTGAGGAGCACGAAATAACAGACCGCCCCGATGAGGCCCATGACGGCGCTGATGCCGACGTACTTCTGGATGTCGGCCCCAAGCTCGCGGAAGCGCACCACTGATGTGCGCTCGCCGTCAGCACGGGCGGGTGCCGTGCCCGAAAACAACGACGTGAACTCAACCAGCAGGAACGTGGTGATCAGCAGGATGAAGAATGTGTGACCCAGGTCGGCCAGCAGCGTCCCCACGACCCCCGCGGCGGGCTTGACCAGCTTGCCAGGCTCGAGCGATTCAAGACTGAGGAGCTTCGACGTATCCACGCCGTATCCCTGCAGGAAGCTGAACAGCTGCTCCCGGAGCGCCAGGTAGCGCTGATTGTATTCCGGCAGGTTGCCCGACAACTCCGACACCGACCCGACCACCAGGTAGATCACCAGGGCCGCGCCGATGAACACCCCGAGCATCGTGAGCAGGATCGCAAGCGCCTTGGGGACTTTCCAGCGCATCAGCTTCCGGGCGACCGGCGTGAGCACCAGTGCGAGGAGCATGGCGAAGAGAAACCCGCTCAGGATCGGTGCTACGGCCTTGAGCCCGGCGATGATGACCACCAGGCAGGCGCCCGCCAGCAGCAGGCGCAGCGGCCACGGGAGGCTCCAGCGCGCCGGGCCCCCGCCGGATTCGCTCAATTCGTTTGCCATGGTCCTCTCATTGGCTATCGACAGTACTCATCAAGCTGATCGAACCCGATCAGCACTTCGCGGGGTTTGCTCCCATCCGGTGGGCCGAGAATCCCGGCCATGTGCAGCTGGTCGATGACGCGCGCCGCTCGGCCGTACCCAATGCTCAGGCGTCGTTGCAGCAACGACGTCGAGCCCCCCTGGTTCTGGACGCAAACTTCCGCCGCCTCGCGGAAGAGCGCATCGCGCTTCTCGTCGCCCGGGTCCCTGGGGCCGCCCTCGGGCTCCGCTTCCTGCGCGCGGATGACGGCGAGGATGTCCTCCTCGGGCCGCTCCGCCTCACCGGCGAGTTTCGCCCGCCGCGCCTCGCGGCGCGCGGCATACCACTCCATGACGCGCTCGCTCTCTTCGGTCGCGATGTACGCCCCCTGGATCCGCATCGGCTCGCTGCTGCCCGGGGGCAGGAACAGCATGTCGCCGTTGCCCAGCAGCGCTTCCGCGCCGTTGCCGTCCAGGATGGTGCGGCTGTCGACCTTGGATGCCACCCGGAACGCGATTCGGCTCGGAAAGTTCGCCTTGATGAGGCCGGTAATGACGTTCACCGACGGCCGCTGCGTGGCGAGAATGAGGTGGATCCCGATGGCGCGCGCCTTCTGCGCGAGCATGGCGAGGGGCGTCTCCACCTCACCCTGCACCGTCATCATGAGGTCGGCCAGCTCGTCGATGATCAACACGATCATCGGGAGCACGCCCTCGTTGTAGGTGTCCGGCTCCGCGGGGGCGGGGGGCGTGTCGGGCGCCTCCGCGGCGATAGACGTGATCGTGGGCCGCGCCTTGAGCGGATACCGGAGCGTCTTGCCGTCCACCACCTTGCGGTTGAAGTCGCTCAGGTTGCGCGCCCCGTTCGCCTGCAGCAGCTCGTACCGGCGATTCATCTCGAACACCGCCCACTTGAGCACCGCGGCGGCGTCGTGGCTGTGGGTCACGCCTTTGTTCCGCAGGTGGGGCAGCGTGTTGTACATGGAGAGCTCGACCATCTTCGGGTCGACCATCAGTAACCGTAGTTCGCGCGGGGTGTAGCGATAGATCAGGCTGGTGATGAGGCTGTTGATCGCCACCGACTTGCCGGTGCCGGTGGCGCCGGCGATCAGCAGGTGCGGCATCTTCGCCAGGTCGGCCACGATCGGCTTCCCGGTGATGTCGCGGCCGAGCACCAGGGGGAGCATGCCCCGCGATCCATCCCACTCCGGCGACTCCAGCAGCTCGCGCAGGGTGACCATTCGCGCCTTCGGGTTCGGTACCTCGACGCCGACCGCGCCCTTTCCGGGAATGGGCGCCACCCGAATGGAGGCCGCGCGCATCGCCATGGCCAGGTCGTCGGCCAGCGCCACGATCCGCTGGGCCTTCACGCCCGGCGCGGGCACCACCTCGAATTGCGTCACCACCGGTCCCGTCGTGCGGCCCGCAATCGTGCCCTCTACCTTGAAGGTCCGCAGCGTCTCCAGCAGCAAGGCCCCGAGGCGGTCGAGTTGCGCGTCACCGAGATCAGTGTCTTGCGCGGCGGCTGGTGTGAGCAATTCGATCGGTGGGAGCTCATCCTCATCGGTGATGCTCGTCGGCGTGTCGGGTGCCGCCGCCTTGGCCTTCTTCTCCTTCTTTGCCCGGCTGGCCACCGGTGCCGCCGATGCGATCACCTCGTCATCGTCGTCCGCCACGGGACTGACCACCGCGGCCGCGGCACGGGCCAGGCGCTCCGACACCTTGGCCTTTCGCTCCGCTGGCGGCGCGACGACCACCGGGGCGCCCGCCGGCGCTGACACGCCGCCTCGCTCCAGTCGCTGCAGCGGGTGCCACGCCAAGGTTGCCAGCGTGACGGCCGACAGCGCCAGGAAGCCGAGAATGACGGCACCGGCCACGCCGACATAGTTCGGCATGTACACCGCGAAGAATCCGGGGAGCCACCCCACGAGGTGACCCAGGGTGCTCGCAGGATCATTGAGGTCCGTGGCGGTGACCCGGCCAAGAGTTCCGAGCAGGTACGGCACGAGCAGGCCGACCCCGGTGATCAGCAGCGCGGCGCGCTTCATGTCGAGCGATCCGAGACGGTCGAAGCCGGCCAGGGCCAGGGCCACGCCCAGCACCGGAAGCGCCAGGGCGCCAAGCCCGAGTGCGCTCCAAAGCCCGTCGCGCAGGAAATCGCCCACCTGACCGGTCAGGGGGAACGGAATGAGCGTGAGGCCGAGAAAGAGGCCAAGTCCGAGCGCCGCGAGCGCGGTCAGGCGGCGACGATGGGTGCTGTCCGAAGTCATGTCGGAAGATACAAGGCGGGCCCTCAGTGAGCGGCCGAGATGCGGCCGTCCCGCATCGCGGCCAGCACCGGAAATTCATCCTGCCGCGCGGCAAGGCGGACGTCTTCGCCGAAGCCGAGTCCGATCAATCGCCGGCCCGCGCTGCTCTGCCGCAGGAGCCGGTCCCACCGGTTGCCGTGATAGCGTGCCAGCTGCACCGCGGCGATCGCGGCATCGCTGAGTCCGCGCCCGCGCACCTGACCGGCCAATACTGCGCGCAGGAAACGACCGGCCGCGTACATGTCGTCCAGCCCGAAGGCACCTTCCCGGCCGGCGCACGCGACCAGCAACTCGCCGGTGTCCGCAAACAGCGCGCGGGCCCGCGACACCGTCACCGAGAAATTCACCGCCGCCAGCCCGTAGACCTGCGCGGCAGCACCCGCGCTGGCAAACGCGCCGGTGCCGTGCGTGGTGCACAGCACCACGACCCGGTCCTTCACGGCACGCGGTGTCATGTCCTTCGGGCTGTTGCCCAGGTCGAACCCGGGTATCCGGACGCAGTCCTGTTCACCGGCCAGCACCGCGCCGGGGACAGCACGCGCGCTGGACCGCGCCTCGTCGGCCGTGGCACAGGGAATGACGGCGGACGCGCCGTGGTGCAGGGCGGCACAGATGGTCGTGGTGGCCCGCAGGATATCGACGACAAACACCGTGCGCCCGGCGAGCGCCTGGCGCGCCAGGTCCGCCGGGGACAGCGCGACATCGACCGGCACTATTCCGGCTTGAGGAGGTGCGACTCGCGCTCGAGGTAGCGGGTGTCCACCTCGCCCGCGACGAAACCGGGCGATCGGATCACCCGGGCCAGGAACGCGATCGTGGTGGCCGGACCCTCGAGGATGAAGCTGTCGAGCGCCTGGCCCATGCGCTGGAGCGCTTCCTGCCGGTCATTGCCGTGCACGATCACCTTGGCCAGGAGCGAGTCATAGTGCGGCGGCACGGTGTAGCCCGCGTACACATGCGTGTCCACGCGGACACCGGGCCCCCCCGGCGGATGATACGCGGTGATGAGGCCCGGGCTCGGCTGGAAGTTGCGGTATGGATCCTCGGCGTTGATGCGGCACTCGATCGCGTGCCCCCGCAAGTACTCGCCGTTGCCCTTGAACGAGAGGTGTTCTCCCGCCGCGATGCGGATCTGGTCCTTCACCAGGTCGAAACTCGCCACCATCTCGGTGACGGGATGCTCCACCTGGATGCGGGTGTTCATTTCCATGAAGTAGAACGACCCGTCCGCATCCAGCAGGAACTCGACCGTGCCAGCGCCCACATAGCCGATGTTAGCTGCGAGCCGCACCGCGGCCTCGCCCATGGCGCGCCGCAACTCGATGGTGAGGGCCGGGCTCGGACTCTCCTCGATGAGCTTCTGGTGCCGCCGCTGCACCGAGCAGTCACGCTCGCCCAAGTGCACCACCTTGCCATGCGAATCACCCAGCACCTGGATTTCCACGTGCCGCGGATGCTCCAGGTACTTCTCGACGTAGACCGACCCGTTGCCAAACGCGGCCAGCGCCTCGTTCTGGGCCAGCGAGAACAGCTGGGCAAACTGTTCGCCGTCCCAGGCAATGCGCATGCCCTTCCCGCCCCCGCCCGCCGTCGCCTTGATGATGACCGGGAAGCCGATACCTTCGGCCACCTGCAGCGCCTCGTCCGGGTCCTCGATGGTTCCCGCTGAGC
This sequence comes from Gemmatimonadota bacterium, assembly GCA_031402225.1. Classification (GTDB taxonomy): domain Bacteria; phylum Gemmatimonadota; class Gemmatimonadetes; order Gemmatimonadales; family GWC2-71-9; genus JAGGAG01. The sequence goes on from JANNSD010000053.1 coordinate 10,374, forward strand.
CCGGCACCGTTGGCACGCCCGCTTCCTTCGCCAGCCGGCGGGCCGTCGCCTTGTCGCCCATCTGACGGATCTGGTCGGGGGTGGGCCCGATAAACGTGATGTTTGACGCGCCACAGGTCTCGGCGAACTCCGCGTTCTCCGCCAGGAAGCCGTAGCCCGGGTGGATCGCATCGGCGCCGGTGATCTCGGCCGCCGCGATGATGTTGGGAATACGCAGGTAGGAGAGGCGCCCCGGCGCCGGCCCGATGCACACGTCGTCATCGGCGAAGCGGACGTGCAGCGACTCGCGGTCGGCTTCGCTATACACCGCCACCGTCTGCAGGCCGAGCTCGCGGCAGGCACGGATCACCCGCAGGGCGATCTCTCCCCGGTTGGCGATGAGGACCTTGCGAAACATCAGCGGATCAGGCGCCGGCGCCGGCGGCCTTGCCGGCGCCGGTGATGTCGCTGAAGGTACGGTCGGACGACCCCTCGATGCCCGAGATCCGCAGGGCGAACTCGCTCGGGTTGCTCGAGTAGAACAGCGCGCTCTCGTAGGACACCACGCCGTCCTTGTACCACTTCATCAGGGACTGGTCGAACGACTGCATGCCGTACGCCACCGAGCCCTCCGAGATGAGGTCGGGGATGCTGAGCTGCTTCTCGATGTCGCGGATGTTGTCGGCCACCGCCGCGGTGTTGATGAGCACCTCGCACGCCGGTGCCCGGCCCCGGCCGTCCTTGCGGGGCACGAGGCGCAGGGACACGACCGCCTGCAGCGCCGTCGACAGCAGCGAGCGGATCTCCTGGTGCTGGTGCGGCGGATAGAAGGAGATGACGCGGTTGATCGTCTGGGTCGCGTCGGTGGTGTGCAGGGTGCTGAACACGAGGTGCCCCGTGTCTGCCGCCTTGAGCGCCGTATCGAGCGTCTCCATGTCGCGGATCTCGCCGATCAGGATCACGTCGGGGTCCTGTCGCAGCACGTGCCGCAGCGCCGAAGCGAAGCTCAGGGTGTCGCTGCCAACCTCGCGCTGCGAAATGTTCGCATTCACGTCGCGGTGCAGGAACTCGATCGGGTCCTCGATGGTGATGACGTTTACGCGACGGGCCTGGTTCACGTGGTTGATCATCGCCGCCAGGCAGGTGGACTTCCCCGACCCCGTCACACCGGTCACCAGCACCAGGCCGCGCGCGCGCATGGAGATTTCCTCCAGCACCGGCGGAAGGGCCAGCTCGCGCACCGTCTTCACCTCGTAGGGAATCGCCCGGAACGCGAAGGCCAGCGTGCCACGCTGCTGGTAGATGTTGGTGCGGAACCGCCCGACGCCCGGCACCCCGATGGCGAAGTCCGCCTCCTTCTTCTCCGCGAATTCCTTCACCTGGCGCGGCGTCATGATCTGCTCCGCCAGCAGCTTCAGGTCTTCGGGCTTGAGCGGCTGCATCTCCAGCGCCGTCAACTCGCCGTTGAGGCGCACGGTCGGGTGCCGGCCCACCTTGAGCAGGAGGTCCGACCCGTTCCGCTGGACCATCTGGGAGATGGCCTGCTTGAAGTTGAAGAGGGGCGGTGTGGCCCCGGCAGCGGTGGCGTCAGCCATTCGGATCAACCCGGTACAGGACCTGGCCGTATTCGACCGGCGTGCCATCGTCAACGCACATCTCGCGAATGACGCCGGAGACCTCGGCCTCGATCTCGTTCATGATCTTCATTGCCTCGATGATGCACACCGTCTGGCCCGACGTGACCCGGGACCCGGGCTGCACGTAGGCGTCCACGCCCGGCTCGGGCGCGCGGTAGTACGTCCCCACCATCGGCGACCGGATCTCCTTGAGCGCCGCGGCCGGGGCCGCCGCTGGCTCGGCCGGTGCCTGCTGCGCCGGGGCGTGATGGGCTGGCGCCGGCACCGCCGCATGGAACACCGGGGCCGGGGCGGCGGCCGGGGCAAGCGCGGTTCGGGTGATGACCACCTTCGTCCCGAAGAAACCCTGCACCTCGATGGAGCCGATCTCGGGCGACTCACGCAGCAGGTCGGCCAGGCGTTTTACATCCTTGAGCTCAATGGACTTGATGCCCGGCATCGACTTGAGCAGCGTCGCAAGTTGCTTCATCTCCTCGGGTGTCAACGGCGACCTCCGTGCAATGGTACTGATCAGTGGAGTTCAAGCAGTTCGGTGCGACCATCCGACAGCAGTTCCGGGCCCGACGGGCCGAGGTACACGTCGTCCTCGAGCCGCACGCCGCCCCAGCCCGGAAGATAGATCCCCGGCTCGATGGTCACCACCGCGTGGAGCGGCAGGGGCAGCTCGTTGGTCTGCGAAAGCCGCGGCGCCTCATGCACTTCCAGCCCCAGACCGTGCCCCAGGGAATGACCGAAGGCCTCGCCGAAACCGCGGGCGGCAATCACGTCGCGCGCGAGCGAGTCGGCCTCCCGACCCGTCAGCTGGGCCCGCACCTGGGTGCGAGCGCGCAGCTGCGCTTCCTGTACCAGCGCATGGATGGTACGCTGCCGGTCGTCGGCTCGTCCGACCACCATGGTCCGGGTCAGGTCGGAACAGTAGCCGTCCAGCTGCGCGCCGAAATCGATCAGCAACAATTCGTTCGGCTGGATCTCGCGCGCCGTAGTGCGCGCGTGGGGCAGCGCTGCGCGCGGGCCCGAGGCGACAATAGTCGGGAACGGATGCCACTCCGAGCCGCGCCGACGGAGCGCCGATTCCAGCCGCGCGGCCACGTCGAGTTCCCGGTCGCCGGCACGCACCGTCGGCAGCACTTCCGCCAGCGCATCCTGCGCCAGCGATGCCGCCGCCCGGATCGACGCCACCTCCTGCGGATCCTTGGCGGCGCGCAGGCGCTCCACCAGGTCGGTCGTCGGGATGACCTGCGCCCGCGTGAGCCGGCTCAGTCGTTCCGCATCGCGCGTCGTGAGCACATGGGACTCCACGCCAAGCCGCTCCAGTGGCCGCTGGCCCAGCACGCGGCCGAGGCGATCCCAGATCGACGCGGGGTCGATCTGCACTTCCACGCCCGGCGCCTCGAGCGGCGCCTGCACCGCATACCGGAAATCGGTGATGAGCATGGCGCCTGCCGCCCGGACCAGCAACAGGCCCGCCGAGCCCGAGAAGCCTGTGAGGTAGCGGATGTTCGGCAAGTGCGTGACCAGCAGCGCATCGATGCCGTCCGGCTCGAGGGCGCGCGCCACCGCCGCGACGCGCTGCGGCCCCGCCGTGCTGCTCACGGCAAGCGACCGGCGAGGGCCCGAAGGGCCATCCGATAGCCCTCAGCGCCGAAGCCGCAGATGAATCCCACCGCCAGGTCGGCGATGTGCGAGTGGCGACGCGCCGCCTCGCGCGCGAAGAGGTTGCTGAGGTGCACCTCCACAAACGGCACCTGCACCGCCAGCAGGGCATCGCGCAGGCCGAGGCTGGTGTGGGTCAGCGCGCCGGCATTGATGACGGCGCCCTGGACCCGGCCGGGTAGCGCCTGGACCGCATCAATGAATTCGCCCTCATGATTGGTCTGGAACCATTCGAGCTCGACACCCAGCAGCGCGGCGTCCGCCCGCAACAGGGCCTCGATTTCCGGGAGCGTCGTGCGACCGTAGATCTCAGGCTCGCGCTGTCCCAGCAGGTTCAGGTTGGGACCATTGAGAACTGCGAAGCGCATGATCAGCGTTTGAGGTTCTGGAGCCAGTCGTGGAACTGGTCGAGATCGTCCTCGCTGCGGGCGCCCTGCGGGGAGCCGGCGGGCCGGGGCACGCTGCCCTGCCCCGCGGCGCCACCGTAGAACTCATCGAACGACACGCCACCGCGCTCGGCAGGCGGCGCACCTTCGACACGCGGCTTTCGGGACATGGGCGGAAGCGGGGACGCATCGTCGCCGAAAATCGCGCTGAGGGTCAGGTGGTCCGCCGCCGGACGCGTCGGTGTACCAGGCGCATCCGGACCCGGCGCCGCCGCCTCCGATGCCGGATGGCGGCCTGGCTCCAGCCCATTCGGGCGTGAGCCGAGCACGGTGCGCATGAGTTCGCGGACCGAGGTACCACCGGACGAACTGGCGGCGTACGCTGGCAGCGCGTTCGATTCCGCGGGCTCGATGGCCACCAGCGAAGCGACCCGCTCCGCCAGCCGCACGTCTCCCGGGCGCCGGGCGAGCAACTCTCGATAGATCCGCAGCGCATCCGACGAATGCCCCTGCTTCAGGAACAGCTCCGCCATGCTCTCGGTCACGACCAGATCCGGCTCGTCCTCGAGCACGTCCGGCGTCTCGCTCAACTCGCCCACCGCCACTTCAACAGAAAGGGAGGGGCCCGCCAGCGAGATGATCTCCATGATTTCCGTGATCGCGAGGCTGGCGGCCGCCCCGTTCGGCGTGTCGGGTTCAAACGCCTCGGCGTCTGCGTCGAGTGCGGCATCGCTCCACGTCACCCATTCACCGGGCTCGGTGTCTTCCTGCTCCGCCACATCTACCGGGCGGGATGGCGCCAACAGGTCGGCGGCAACATCCGCCGACTGGAACTCGTTGCTCGTGGCCGAGGTGTCGCCCACGGACAGTGCACTGCCGCCGAAGTCGCTCGACGCATCGGGGAGCTGGAACTCGGACCCACCGGTGGCCGCCTCGGCCTCGGGGATGAGTTCCTCGGACGCCGACGGCAACTGATACTCCGACGCTCCGTTGGCCGCGTCGACCGACGGCGCGGCGCTCAAGTCCTCTGATGCGGATGGCAACTGGTACTCGGACGCCTCGGAGCGCCCCGCGTCCGGCACCGCGTCGGCGCCGAAAGCCTCGGACGCGGACGGCAACTGGAACTCCGTGTGCTCAGCGGCGCTGAGGACAATTTCCTCGCTGGTGCCCAGCTGCATGACGCCAAGGATGGCGTCGTCCAGCACGACGGCGCTCGGGTCGGACATCGGCAGCGGCTCGGGCGCGGCGACGACGGTTGGCTCAAACGCTTCCACCGGCTGGGCATCGAATGCGGCGGCACCACTGGTTTCCCGTTCGACCGTTTCGAGCGGGGGCAGCTCCTCGCCGAACGAGTCAGCAGCCGGATCAGCCGATTCGAGGGCATTCTGTTCCAGCCCATCGAGCGGTGCCACCTCGGAGATGTCCCCGGTTTCCTCCGACCCTGGCGCCGCCGCGCCCTGCCCGGCGGACGCCTGCTGGGCATGGCTCTCCCGCACCCGCTCCAGCTGCGCCCGTGCCTCGTCATTACTCCGGTCCACCAGCAGGAGCTGCTCGAGCCAGCGGGATGCGTCGCCGAATCGGGTACCACGTTCCGTGATATCCGCCAGCGCCTTCAGCGCGATCACGTTCTCGGTGTCGAGCTCCAGCACGTGCGCAAACGCCTGCTCGGCGGCAGCGTCATCCTTGAGATCGAGATGACACCGGCCCAGCACAATGCTGGCGGGTATGTAGTCGGGGTGAAGCTCCAGGCCCGGGGTCAGGACACCGATCGCCTGGTGTGGATTACCTGACTTGCGGTAGGCTTCCGCGAGCGGGGCAAACGTCAGCCCCTGCGGATTCTCCTGATATCGCCTTTCGAGCTTCTCGATCTCGCTGAGCGCCATCCCGGATCCGTGGCCGTAAGTTGTTGGGGGATAATACGCTATAGTAAAACGCCGTGTCGCGGGTGTCAACAGCTTCGGCAAAACCTGCGCTTGAGCTTTCGCGTTGCCAGTCTTACTCTTAAGGCCCTTTTGGCCCTTCTGGATTTGACCCGGGTGTTCACCAAATGATGAAGTCGGTTCGCAACGTCACCACCAAGGTAGCTGCCGTAATTTTCGGTGGCCTGATGCTCCTCTTCGTCCTGCAGCTGAGCGGGATTTTCGATCAGAACTCGGGCAGCGCCTTCAGCGCCACATCGGTCGGCAAGATCAACGGCCAGCCAGTCGATGCGCGCGCCTATCAGGCGGCGGTCCAGCAGACCATCGACAACCAGCAGCGGCAAACCCCAGGCCGGCTGGGTCTCGAGCAGACGGAGCAGATCCGGAACGATGTCTGGGGCCAGTTCGTGGACCGCGCCGTCCTGGAGTCGCAGTACCGCAAGTACGGTATCACCGTGAGCCAGGACGAGATCGTCGCGGCGATGCGGACCCAGCCGATTCAGGACCTGGTGCAGTCCCAGGAGTTCCAGACCGACGGCCAGTTCGACCTGGCCAAGTACCAGCGGTGGCTCGCGTCGCCCGGCGCGGCACCGTACCTGCAAGTCCTCGCGGCGCAGTATCGCGACGATATTCGCCGTTCCAAGCTGCTCCAGGCGGTCACCGCCGACGTATACGTATCGGACGCCGCCCTGTGGCAGCAGTTCCGCGACGTGAATGAGCAGGCGACGATCGGCCTCACCGCCATCCTGCCGCGCAACGCCGTGGCCGATTCGATGGTCACGGTCACGCCCGCTGAGGTGGCCGAGTACTACAAGCAGCACCAAGTCGCGTTCGAGCGCCCGACGACGGCGTTCGTCAGCTATGTCTCCATGCCGAGCTTTCCCGACGCCTCCGACACGGCGGCGGCGCTCGCCCGCGCGCAGCAGGTGCGCGCCGAGATCGCGGGTGGCGCACCGTTCGCCGAGGTGGCACAGCGCGAGTCGTCGGACAGCGTCTCGGCGAAGAATGGCGGCGACCTGGGTGAATGGAAGAAGGGCGACATGGACGCGGCCTTCGATGCCGCGGCCTTCTCGCTGCCGATCAACGCCCTGTCCCAGCCGGTGCTGTCGCAGTTCGGGTATCACGTCATCCAGGTCAGCAGCCGATCGGGCGACAAGGCCAAGGCCCGGCACATCCTCATCCCCATCGAGATCGCCGGCACCCACCGCGATCGCCTCGAGGCGCAGGCCGACTCGCTCGATCGCCTGGCCGACCAGAAGGTCAGCCCGGCAGCCTTCACCGATTTGGCCAAGTCCATGGGTCTCGAGGTGAAGACCACGTCGATCCAGCAGGGCACCCAGGTCCTCGATGGCAACATCGTGGTGCCCGACGCCGGCATCTGGGCGTTCCAGGCCGCAGCAGGCACCGCCAGCCCGGTCATCGAGACCGGCTTTGCCTTCTACCTGTTCCGTCTCGACAGTCTGGCGAAGGGTGGCGTTCCGGCGTTGGCCGATATCCGCGGCTCCGTCGAGTCGGCGGTGCGCGACGACAAGAAGCTGGTCAAGGCGCGGGAACTCGCGCAGGCGTATATCAGCCGCCTCGACAAGGGTGAATCGCTGCCCGATGCCGCCAAGGCGATGGGATTCCCCAACCGGCAGTTCGGGCCGTTCGCCCGGGTACAGCCACCAATCCAGAGCGGTCAGGTGGTAGGAACGGCGTTCGCCCTCAAGCCAGGCGAACACTCAGGCGCCATCGAGACGCCACAGGGTATCTACGTGATGGAGACGCTTTCCATCGTGCCGGCAGACTCGGCGCTGTTTGTGAAGGATCTCGAGAAGCTGCGCACCGACTCGATCCGCCGGGCGCGGCAGAACCGGGTGAGGAATTACCTGCAGGCGCTCAAGGATGACGCCACGATCGTGGACAACCGGGCGGAGATCAACCGGCGCAGCCAAGCCCAGCAGGCCGCGTCGTAGCGCGCTACTGCGACAGCCGCTTCGGCTCGCCGGTAGGCGGTGGCGGGGTCTGGCTCGCGTCCATTTGACGCGGCGGCAGGCTCTGGTGCGAATCCTGGCGCATGACCTCGTCCTGCGTATCGGTCAGGCTCCTCTTGAACTCGCGGATCCCCTTCCCGATCGAGGCCCCGACCTCTGGCAGGCGCTTCGCCCCAAAGACGAGCAGCACCACCACCAGAATGATCATGATCTCGGAAAAACCGAGGTTGCCCATGACGACCTCCTAGAAGAGCGACCGCGCGATCAGGTACGCGAGCACTACCCCGATCAGGCCCAGCAACGACACATGCAGCCCCACCGGACCCAGCGTGAAAGTTAGCACCAGCAGATCGGCGGACACAGGCCCGACCGTGGGTGTCCAGGTGCTGGTGAAGAACGTCTTGGCGGCACTGTCGGGCATCCATCGCTGCAGCAGGGCGTTGAGGAACCCGCCAACGATGAAGCCGGCCAGCAGCACTCCCAGGTAGAACCCGGGTCGTCTTGGTCCAGCCCGCATCACCGCCGGCGGTCCGCCACGTAGGCAATCGAGGCGCGCAGCGCCTCCCTGGCCGGGGAGGCCGGCAGCACGTCGAGTTCGCCCTCGGCCTCCTGGGCGAACCGCATGGCCCGCTCCCGGGCATAGTCGAGCCCCCCGGCGCGCCCGACCGCATCAACAACCTCGGCCACCTGGTCGTTGCTCGGTTCCTGCGTCTGCAGCAACCGGCTGACGGCCTGGCGCTCGGCACCCGTCAGGTGCGGGAGCGCGGCAATGAGGGGCAACGTGACCTTGTGCTCCTTCAGATCGAGTCCCGACGGCTTCCCCGTCACGCTCTGGTCTTCCGTGTAATCGAGCAAGTCGTCGACCATCTGGAACGCCATGCCAAGGGCCTGTCCGAAGCGGCCGAGCGCCGCGCGCACCTCCGGGGTGGCCCGCAGCGCCCCCACCTCGCAGGCGCCGGAGATGAGCGAGCCGGTCTTGGCGCGGATGAGCAGGTCGTACTGTTCCTCCGTGAACTGCAGCCGGTCGTGGGCCAGCAACTGCCGCATCTCCCCGACGGTCATCTCGTTGGTGACGCGACTCAGCACTCGCAGTGCATCCAGGTCGCTGAGCTTGACCAGCTCGATCACCGCGCGAGAATACAGGTAGTCGCCCATGATCACGGAGATCTGGTGACTGAACAGGCTGTTGATGGTCGGCATGCCCCGCCGCAGCACGGAGTGGTCTACCGAGTCGTCGTGCACCAGCGTGGCAAGGTGAATCAGCTCGATCGTGGCGGCGAGGGCCACGGCGCGCGGATCAGGCCCGCCGGTGGCCTCATCGGTGAGCAGCGTCAGCGTCGGGCGGAACATCTTGCCCTGCATCTGGAAGAGGTGCGCGTTCACGTCGGCGATGAGCGCGAAGTCTGCCTCGACGATGCGGCGCAGTTCGGCCTGGACCTGCGGCAACCGGTGCAGGATCGGCGCCTGCACCGTGGCCAGCGTGACCGAGGCGACCTGGGCGCTCATTGCGGCTGCGCCACGCTGAGCCGGCTCACCCGCTCGCGCACGTCCATGAACTGGATATCCACCGCCATCGCGCGGTCGTAGCTCTGGCGGGCCTCCGGCAGGCGACCCTGCGCCTCACAGGCGCGCCCCAGCCAGTAGACGAGGCCGATTTTCTGGTCATCCCCGCCCTCGAGCGTGTCCACCGCGCGTCGCAGCACCGCCTCGGCTACCGCCATCTGGCCCTTCTCGAAGAAGGCCACGCCGAGGGCCTCGGACGTGCGTAGCCGCCCGCCGGGATCCCGCAGCGCCTTCTGGAACTCGGCGATAGCCTCATCGAGCAATCCCATTTCCTTGAACGCAATGCCCAGGTCGTAGTGGGCCTCGTAGTCGTCGTGGCCGACATTCTCATCGATGCCCTTCTTGAACTGAGCCAGCATGTCCTCGAAGTCCCGCTGTTCGTCACCGGTGGTCTCCAGCTGCTCGCCCTTCATCCGGGTGTCGCGCGGGCCATCGTCGTCGATGATGAGCGAACCCAGGTCGATGAATCCGAGCGGGTCGCCCACTGGCACCGGCCGAGGAGGCGGGGGCGCTGGTGCCGGTGGCGCGGGTGCCGCGCGTTCCGCCTCGAGGGTCTCCGCGAGGGCCTCGTCGATGGCAAGCTCGGCGGCCTCATGAGCCGAGGTCGCGCCGGTGGCCAGGTCTTCCGCGAGGGTTTCGGCGGCGATCACGTCCTCGGTGATCGCCACCTGCATTTCCTCATCGTCGATCCGCGCCGGCGTTTCTTCATGCTCGGTCGCCTCGGGCACCTGCTCGACGGCCGGCTCCTCCGGCTCGACCGGGATGCCCAGTTGCTGCATACCGTACCGCGCCCTCGGGCTCTCCGGGTCATGCTCGAGCACCCGCCCGTACACCGCCGCCGCCTTGTCATCTGCCTGCATGCGGAGGAGCGCGTCGCCCAGGTCGAGATAGGCCTCCAGCAGGCGATGCCGATCGCCAGAGCGGTAGGAATACTCGACCCGCTTCTGGTAGTACCGCACGCTATCGGGGTGCAGCGTGATCAGCAGGTCAACCAGCGCTTCGGCGTGCTCCCGCTGCTCCAGAATTTCATACCCCGAAAGGGCAAGTTCGAACTCATCGCTGGCGCGAGCGGTCTCACCCTGCATCAGCAACGCCTCGCCCAGCCGGCGATGCCCGTCGGGATTCTCCGGATCCTCCAGGACGAGGCCCTCGAGTTCGTCGACCGATGCCATGCCGGGATCGGCCGGCGGTACGGCGAACTCGTCGGTCAACTCCGGCACCAGCGCCTCGTCGGCCGCCGTCCCGGCCGGCAGGAACTCCAGGCCCGGGTCTTCCACGTCCGCGACAAAGTATTCGTCGTCCGCCGCCCCGGAATCGGAGGCCGCCGGCTCCTCGGTAACCGCAAACGATTCCAGCGTCTCCAGCTCGGCGATGGGCAACGGCTCCTCCGCCATGAATCCGTCGAGCGCGTCAACATCGTCAGGGGTCGTCATTACCTCAAGACCCTCGAGCGGCCCGGCCTCGGCGACAAGGTCCGCGTCCGCCGATGCAAAGGCGGGCTCCAGCATGATGTCGATTTCTCCGGACGCCAGGTCGGCCGGTGATGCCGCCACGTCCTCAATGAGATCATCGAGCCGGGCGATGTCGGCCTCGCCCGCCGCCTCGAGCGTCGTCAGCTCGATGAGTGGCTCCGGTTCCGGCAGTGGCGGCACCGCCCTCGGTACCTGGGCCGGGGTGCCGGGGCGCCGCTCCACCACTGGAGAGCGAGGTATCGGGCGTGGCGCCACCGGGGCGAACCCGGTGTCGAGGAACACGAGCCCCCCCGCACTGGCGGCGGGGCGCGCGTCATCAACCTCGTCCGCATCCTCCTCCAATTGCTCCCGCGTGCGCTGGGCACCGACCGCGTCACCGCGCGACTCCAGTTCCTGCGCGACGACCTCCACCTGCGTGCGTGCCTCGTCCTCCCTCGACGCGGCCCGCAGCAGCTCGATGAGCATGAAACGGATTTCCTGGTTGGCCGGAAAATGATCCGCGAAGACCTTCACGGCCTCGAATGCGGCGTCCAGCTCGCCCGCGTGATTCATGCGCTCGAGGTATTCAATGAGGTTCCGCTTCGCCTCGAGCAACATGTTCTTGCGTGCGTGGATCTGCGCGAGCTTGTAGTACGTCTGCACCCGTCCGGGATTTACCCGGAGGATCTTGCCGCAGAGCGCGATCGCGTTGTTGAGGAAGCCCTGCTCGGTATAGAGATCGGCCGCGCGCTCGTACGAGCGCACCGCAGCGGCCGGGTCGTTCACCTTCATGTACAGATCGCCAACCCGGTTGTAGAGCGAAAGGTCGGGATGCGGCTCCTTGCCCGACTCAAATTCCTGGATGGCCTTGAGGTAGACGTCGATCGCCCGTCGCCAATCCTCTTTCTGCTCGTACTTTCGCGCCGTATCCTTGAGCTTTTCCAGATTCATTCGGCTCGGCCCGGCGATTGGGGAAACTCAGGAGCGGCTTGAACTTAGGGAAGATAGGAAGGCGCAAGCTCCCCCGCTAGCACCCGGGCCGCCAATCGCGCCAGGTCGGGCGCCGGCGGCCGGTCGGCACCCAGCGGCGGGACACCGCCCGCCGGGGAGCGGACCCTGCCATAGAGGTCAGCCACACCCCGACCCGGTCGCAGCGGCTTCAGGAACTCGAGCCCCTGTGCCCCGCAGAGCAGCTCCGACGCAACGACATGGGCGGCATTGCGGAGGATCCGGGACGCCTTGAACGCCGCCGCCATGCCCATCGGGACGAAGTCCTCCTGGTTGGCATCGGTAGGAATCGAGCCAATGCTGGCCGGCATCGCGATGCTCCGCGACTCGGCCACCAGCGACGCCGCCGTGATCTGCACCATCATGTAGCCCGAGGACAGCCCCGGATTGTCGGTAAGGAAGGCCGGGAGCCCCTGGGACAGGTCAGGGTTTACCAGCCGCTCCACCCGGCGCTCCGCGATCGCCTGCAGCGTGGTCAGCGCAATGGCCAGGATGTCGAGGGCCTGCGCCACCGGTTGCCCGTGGAAGTTGCCGCCCGACAGGACGTCGCCTGACTCGAACACCAGGGGATTGTCCGTCGACGCATTCAGCTCGATCCGCGCCACCCCCTCCACGAACCGGATGGCATCGAGCACCGCGCCCAGCACCTGCGGCGAGCAGCGCAGGCTGTACGCATCCTGGACCCGGTCATCGTGCTCGCGGTGGGATTCGCGGATCTCGCTGGCCTCGAGCAGTTGTCGCATCAGGGCCGCCGCCTCGATCTGGCCCGGGTGCGGCCGATTCTCGTGGATACGCGGATCAAGCGGCACGGGCGTGCCCCGGAGCGCCTCCAGTGACATGGCCGCCGCACCGACCGCCGTCCGCCACACCACGTCGGCATCGTGCACCAGCAGCGCGAGCATCGCCGTCTGCGCCTGGGTACCGTTGATGAACGAGATCCCTTCCTTGGGCGCGAAGGTGAAGGGCGCGAGCCCGGCTGCCACGAGCGCCGCACCGGCGGGGCGTCCATCCGCGAGCGTTCCCTCACCCATCAGCGCCAGGGCGATGTGGCTGAGGGGTGCGAGGTCGCCGCTCGCCCCGACGCTTCCCTGCTCCGGCACGGCCGGAATGAGGCCACTGTTGATCAGCGCGAGGAGCGCATCGACCAGTTCCGGTCGCACGCCGCTGGTGGGACGGATCAGGACGTTGGCCCGCAACACCATGACGGCCCGCACCACGTCGGCCGGCATCAGCGAACCCACGCCGGCGGCGTGACTGCGAATCAGGTTGATCTGGAGCTGCTCGAGCTGGTCGGGAGCAATACGCACGTTGGCGAGCTTCCCGAACCCGGTGTTGATGCCGTAAATCGTGGCGCCCGTTGCCACCGCCGCATTGACTCGCGCCCGGCTCGCCCCAAGCCTCGCCCGCGCCTCGGGCGCCACCAGGATGCCGACGCCGGGGTCACGCGCGGCGCGGACCACGTCGGCGATGGTGAGCGACGAGCCGTCGAGCGTCAAGTTATGAGGCATGGGCCAAAATAACCGGGAGACGGTCTCCCGTCTCCCGCCTCCCGTCTCCCGTCTCCCGTCTACCTGGCGCCCCGCAGCAACTGCGGGTTCCCCGGGTCTGTCTGGTACGACCAGTCGATGATGGTGAAGTCCTGGCCGACATGCGTCGCGCGCAGCGCGCCGTAGCGCAGGAAGCCGTCGGGCGAGCCGGTGATCTGCACCGCGTAGCCGTACCCAGGCTGCAGTTGGACCGGCGCCGCGCTATATCCGCCCACCGGCGCAATGTCGATGGACGTCAGGTCGGGAATGGGGCCGTCGCCATAGACGGCGACCGTGGCCTGCAGCCGGACCGGCGTGAGCCAGAGCTGGCCAGCCCCGTCGCGCTCGATGGAGAAATCGGCACTCGGCGATGCCCCGGCCAGCACCAGGCCCAGTTCGGTGTCCTGCGCCAGGCCATCGGCATTCTGGTCACGCCAGAAGCGAAAGCCGCTCTGCGAGGCATCGAACTGGGCGGCGGTGATCGCGATGTTGCGCGCATCGGGACGCGGCGTATCGTCCACGATGGGCGACCAGAGACTCTCGAACCCCTCGATGGTCACCGCCGATACGCCGAAGCACCGAGGCAGGCCGTTCGGCAGCGCGCCGGCAATGAACTCCGGGGCCACGGTGGTCCCCTCGAGCACCCAGCCCGTATCCAGGCACTCACCGGTGTCGAGGTTGAACGGGGTGCTGAATACGCGATAGGTACGAAAGCCGGCGGGGTCAGCCTCAAACGGATTGTCCGACCACACCAGCGCCACCGCACCGTTGAGGCTGGTGCTGAATAGCTGGCTGGCGCGCGGCAAGGTCAGGCGTTCGTCGACCGTCACCACATTGCTGCCGGCGGACTCGAGCCCGTCGAAATCGACGGCGGTGACGTAGTACTGCAGTTCCGGCACACCCCGGTCATGGAAACTGTTCGATGTGGTCGTACCCCGCAGCAGGTAGTCCTCTGACGTGTTGCCGCGCGAATAGATGTTCCACGCGCTGATACTGCCATCGTCCACCAGGTCCCACTCCAGCAGCGTCGCCACCGGAACGGTGCCCGGCCCGCCCGACGCGACATCGTAGAACAGGTTGGTGGGGGGCGGCAACGCTCCACCCGGGGCCACGGTGTTGTACGTAGTGCAGGCCGCGAGCAGCACGAGCACGAGTGGAAGCGGGCGGGGCATGGACATGTGTCTCCGGGAGGTGATGTCGGGACCAAAGGCAGGGAGTGTGCCAGTCAGGACGTGAAGACGTGAGGACGTGAGTACGGGAGGCGTATCTCATACCGTACCAATGCCTTCCAGCATGTCAGCACCCTCACGTCTTCACGTCATCACGTCTTCGAAGGTCGTCGCCTACCGGGGACAGGTCACTGCTCAAACGTTGTTTGCTGGTAGTCGTAGTGCAGGTCGGGCAGGTCCGTCAGCCACACTGAAAAGAAGAAGGCGAAATTGCCGTTCGCGTTCCGGACGAACCGGAAGGATGCCCGCCACTCGTGCAGCTCGCGCTGGAGAGAAACCGTCTGCGACTCGAAGCGCCCTTGGCTGAAGTTGTACTGCGCCTGCCACGATACCGCCCAGAACTGGGTAGGCGTGAACGACAGCGAGTAGTTCAGCGATAGCTGATTCGGTGGCGAGACGAGCGGCGCTGGCAGCGGGCGCCTCCGCGCCAGGGTGATGGCGAAATTCGAGGTGAAGCCCCGCTGCCCGCCGGCACCGGTGGCACTGGAGGATGCCGGCCGGATCGGGCGACTGCCCTGGTTCAGCAGCGTGTTGTCCCGGTTCGGGTTGTTGAGGATGCTCTGCAGGCCGCCCTGGGGTTGTCCCCCGACGCCCTTCATGGAGCCACCGAAGAGGGAACGCAGGGTGGCGCTCGAGATGCCGAACGTCGCATTGAGGTTGCTGAGGAACGGCGAGAACTGTGAGGTATCCACGCCGGCCAGCCCCTTCCACAGGTCGATCCCGAACCCCAGGGTAAAGCCGGGCAGCAGGTCGCTCAGCACCGAATTGTTGATCGCCTGAGTAACCCAGCCACTGCCGCCCGGCTCACCGGCCCGCTGGAAGTTGTAGCTGAAGGGGCTCGTCTGGATGCTCAGCAGCCGGAATCGCCGCGCCTGGGTACCCAGCGAGTCCTCGGGCGCCGGCTTCACCTTCACCTCAAAATTCTGGTTGAGGGCCAGCGAAAGGAGGTTTACCGGCTGGCTGCGCAGCTGCGGCTCCTGACCCGGGAGCGCGGTGGCCGCCGCGTACGCCGCGGGCACGGTGGCCGCCGGCGCGAACGACCAGTTGAGGAGCGGATTGATGCTGTGCCGCATGCGGCTCAGGCCGGGAATGAAGCCCACGTTGAAGAAGGCGAAAAAAGTGGGTGTCATCGACAGGCTGAACTGCACGCGCTTGCCCTGCAGCACCCAGTCGCCACCCGTATTCCGGTTGCGGATGGCGAAGGGCCCGGAGGTGACGTTCTGGACCCCGATGGTGGGCTGGATTTTCCACGTGCCCTGCAACAGGAACGGCAGGTTGATGCCGGTGTCCCAATCGATTTCGCTCTGAAAGCGATTGGCGAAATATCGCACCACCGTCACCGAATCGCCGGGGTTTCCGGTGGTGTCCGGAATGACCACGAACACCGAGTCCCGCCCGCTGACGTTCGCGTCGGAGTAACGGAGCGCGTTCTGCCAGGTGAAGCGGCCGAAGCGAAACGGGGTCGCCAGCCGGGCCGACGTGGTGCGCGAATCAACGGTCAGCTGGACCGAATCGATGGTGCCACCCGGGGTCACGAACCGGAGGAATCCTCGCGGCTGGTCGGTGGACTGGTCCTGGCTGAGCGCGAAGGTCGGCGACCAGGTGGAGTTGGTCCAGAGCGCGATCGGCTTGGGTGTCACGTCAAACTGCGGCAGCGTCTGCTGGACGCTGCCGTTGGAGATGTCCTGCCGCCGGTTGCCACCAAGGTTGATGGCGCCCCAGCGATACTGTTTCGTGAACCGTACCTGGCTGCTGATCTGCTGGGTGTTCACCAGCGGATCGATGGCGTTGTTGTTGATGACCTGGGTGTTGGTGGCGTAGCCGATCGACAGGGAGATGTTGGTCGTCAGGTTGAACCTCTGCGAATGGTCCCAGCGCAGCTGCAGGCTCGAGCCGCCGCCCGTCTCCCACTGCTGGTTGATGGCGAAGGTGCCACTCAGGAAACGGTTGAGCCAGCGGTAGTCCGTCTGGAAGCCCAGGGCGACGTAACGGCCCGAGAACCAGTTGATCCGCCCGGTCAGGTCCATGTAGTCGTTGGTGGCCCAGTAGTAGCCCAGGTTGGTGATCTGGCGGGAGTAGCTGGACGACGGGCGGATGATGTCGGAAAAGCCGAACGCCGGGATCAGCAGGCCCGAGCGGCGCCCGGGACGCAGGTCCTGGAAGATGAACGGGAGCCACAGCACGGGAACGTCCTGGATGTACAGCACGACGGGCCGTGCGACGAGCACCGTGTTCGACACCCACTTGATTTCGCGAGCGCTGAAGTGATAGTGGGGAATCGGCAGGTCGCAGCTGGTGATATCGCCATGGCCGGCAAAGATGCGGTTGTTGAGCGAATCCTTGGCCACGTCACCACGCAGGAACCAGGTCGTGCTGCCCTGCTGGAAGTTGGTAAGCGCGTCCGTGACGACGCCCCGCCGGCGACAAGTGTCGTACTTGAGCTCCTCGCCCACCAGCACCTGGCCCTCGCTGAAGAAGCGCGGGTCACCGGTCGCCTCCAGCGAACAGTCCAGCTGGTCGTAGCTGATCGCCTCCGCCTCCATCGTCGTGCCCTCGCGCTCCGTCATCGCATGGCCACCAAGCAGGAGTTCCCGCTGCGCTGCCAGGATGGCGGCGGAGTCGGCGCGATACTTGGTGACGGTGTAGCCGGGGCGTTCGAGCAGGGACCGGTAGGCGGAATCCTCCGGTGCGAAGGATTGTGATGGGGCGGTGGGAAGGCCGAGTCGGCGGGCCTGCGCCGTGTCGAGCGCCTGGCCCGGCGCCCGTGCCGGTGGCGCGCGGGTGGTGTCCTGGCCTGCCGCTCGCGCCGGTGGCGTCGGCACCCCTTGGGCCCCCGCCGGGGTGATCAGCCCACCGAGAAGGAGCGCCAGCAGGAGCAGCGGCAACGCGCCCGCCCGCGCGCTCCGTAGCCGGCGACGCGCGATCACGACCGCGCCGGCAACGCCGATCTCGTACAGCAGCAGCAGCGGCACCGTCATCATCAGCATCGAGAACACATCCGCGCCCGGCGACAGCACCGCACCGGCCACGAAGGAGAGCACGAGCGCGTACCGGCGGAAGCGGTGGAGCCCGGCCGGCGTGACGACACCGAGGGCCGCCATGATGATGATGACCAGCGGCAGCTCGAACGACACGCCCAGAGCGAGGATGATCTGCAGGACAAAGGCAAACCAGGCGTCGTAGGTGATCATCGGCTGAAGCGCTTCCGCCTGAAAGCTGAAGAGCACCCGCAGCGCCTGTGGCACCACGAACAGGTATCCTACGCTCGCCCCGATCAGGAAGAGCCCCAGCCCCGCCACGAGCGCCGGGAAGATGACCTTCCGCTCGCGCTCGTACAGGGCCGGCGACAGGAAGGCCCAGGCCTGGTAGATGAGGACCGGCGACGCCAGCAGCAGCCCCAGTACGAACCCGAGCTTGAAGACGATCATGATCGGCTCGGTCGGGCTCGTGAACACCAGCTTGCCGCTCGGCAGGAAGGGCGCGATCGGGGCCTTGAGCAGCGCAACCAGCCGCAGGCGCTCCACCAGCCAGAGGCCGACGCCGAAGCCCACCACGACTGCCCCGAGGGCCCGCAGCAATCGCATGCGGAGCTCCTCGAGGTGGTCGAGGAAGGGCATTTCGCCGCCGGGTACCGTCATGCTGGTCCGGCCAGGCTCAGCGCCCGATGGCCTTCAACCGGTCGCGGGCAAGGGCCGCCTCGTCCGACTTGGGATAGCTTTTCAGCAACTGGTTGTACGCATCGCTCGCGCCGGCCTTGTCGCCCCGGCGCTCTGCCAGCAGGCCCAGCCCATACAGTGCCGCCGGCGCGCGCGACGATGTGGGGTACTCCTTCACCACCCTGCGGTAGTACGCCGCGGCGGAATCGGGATTCTCCGTCGAAAAGCTCTGCCCGACGAAGTACAGTGCGTCGGGCACCAGCTCGCTCTTCGGGTACGCCTGCAGCATCTCGCGGAGCCCCGCCCGGCCGGTCGCCGCGCTGCCCCGTCGCAGCTGCGACAGCGACGCATCGTACATCTGCTGGGCCGAGGCGGTGGCCGGGGCCGCGCTGCCGGAATCGGCCGGGCCACCCGGCGTGGCCGGCATCAGGGCCCCGCCCACTGTCTCGCCCCGTGCCTCGAGTTGTGACCGCAGTTCCGTGAGCCGGCGCTGGCTCTGCCCGGTCAGCTCCTGCAACTGCAGCAACTGCTGCTGCACCGCGAGCATGTCGTTCGACATGCCCCCCTTCATTTCGTTCACTGCACGCCGCGTGGCCGCAATGGAGTCCATCATCTGCTGCTGCAGCACGAGGACTTGGCGCAACTGCGCCGCGCTCGCCGAGTCGGAGCGCCGGGTATCGGCGCGCAGCACGCCGACCTGCGTCTCGACCTGACGCACCTGGGCCGGTGTCGCACAGGCGACGACACCGGCCAGGCACCCCGCGACGACGGCTCGCCTCACTGCGGCGAAACGAGGTTCGCACCGCCAGCGGTGAGCGTGAACTGGTCATTCCGGTTCTGGGCCCATGCCGCCTCATTCTGGCCCTGCGCCACCGGTCGCTCCGAACCGTAGGAGGCGGTCTCGATACGGCCACCGTCAATGCCCTTCCCGACGAGGTACTGCTCCGCCGCCAGGGCACGTCGGTTGCCCAGGGCAAGGTTGTACTCGGCCGAGCCCCGCTCGTCGGCGTTGCCGGTGACCTGGATCTTCGTCGCGGGGTTGGCCGCCAGGATCGCCGCCTTGCGATCGAGGTTCGCCTTGTCGCCGGGCATGATATCCGACCGGTCGAAGTCAAAATTGATCATCGCCGTGAGGTCGGCGGTGAGGGCCCGCGTGCGTTCGGCGGCCATGCGTGCTGCAGCTGCCGCGTCGTCGTTGGGTGCGGGCGCGGGGGCCGGCGCCGGGGCCGGGGCGGGTGCCGCCGGAGCCATCGTCGGCGTCGGTTCCGGCGCCGGTGTCTCGGCCGGCTTCTTGCCCCCGCAGGCCGCGACGAACGCGAATGCACCGACCGCGAGCAAGGTGAAGCGTGTCATGGTACCCCCTGAAAGAAGTGAAGTGTTCCTGCGAGTGCGTGAAGTCTTACGGGAGTCGGCGCGACCAGGCGGGCAGCCGCGCCTGCCCACCCGTGGTAATGGCGCGTACCCGTCCCGTTTCGATGTCGATGACCCAGACCTGCCGCTGCCCCGTGCGATCCGACACGAACGCAATGTGGCGGCCATCGGGTGCCCAGGTCGGATCCTCGTTCCGGCCCGACGACGACAACTGCTTGAGCCGGCGTCCCGCCACATCCAGCACGAAGATCTGCGGCCCGCCCGCCACCTCGCGGTGGAATGCCAGCGACACTCCGTCAGGCGACCACTCTGGCCCGTTGGAACTGCCGGTGACGCCGTAATCGAACGGCACCAGCAACTCGGCGTTGGTCCCGTTCGCCTCCATGACATAGATCTGCGGCGGACCGGCACGGGTCGAGACGAACGCGATGCGCTGACCATCGGGCGCATAGGTCGGTGAAAGGTTGTCCGCGAAGCGACCCGCGGTCAACCGCTGGACACAACACATGTCCGACACGTTGGCGACCTGGATGTTCGTGCCCTGCTCGCCCGCCTGCGCGTACGCCAGGAACTGGCCATCGGGCGAGAACATCGGCGTGATGTTGAGGGCGGACTCCGTCCCAGGCACCTGCTGCGGCGCGCCCCCCGCCAGGCGCCGGATCAGCACGGGGCCCCTGCCCTCGCCCAGCCGGGTATAGGCGATGCGATCGCCGGTGGGCGACCAGGCAGGCGACAGGGCGGTCTCACCGGCCGGGGTCAGCGCGGTGATGGCCGCCCCGTCAAAATCCATCAGCATGATCCGGCCGCCACTCACGAACGCGATGCGCGTGGTGGCAACGCCCGGCGTGCCAGTCACCCACCGCACCACGTCGTCGCTGGCGCGGTGGACCTGCATGCGCAACGCAGCATCGCCGGCGTCCGCAAAGCGGACCTCCACGGTGTTGAGCACCTTGCCGCCACCGACATCGTGCAACCGTATCGTGGTCTGGGCGCCCACCTGTGAGAGCTCGAGCGCAAACGCGGCCCCGAAATTCCTGTACAGCGCATAGTTCAGCGGGCCCGCCGGGCCCGCGGCTGCACCATCCGGCTGGACGATGGTCTCGAAGCGGTCGCTGAAGTCGAGGTCGCGCTTCAGGATGGCCCGCACCGAGTCGAGGCCCGCTCCGGGTACGATGACCAGCGACGGACGGTTGCCGGGATCGTACCGCAGGGTCAGGCGCACGCCGCCCGGTTGGGGCACCGAGTCCTGCGCCGCCGCGGGAGCGGCATTTCCCGCCAGCGCCACGAGGAGCGCGAGGGCGCGCCGCATCACTGGCGCGGCTCGAACACAAAGGTCACCGGCAGCACGTTGGCATCCCATCCGTCTGGCAGGGGGCCGAACGCGTGTCCATTGCCGGCCGCCTCGATGGCCCCCTGCGCCTCCAGGTCGAAGCTGAAATTTCCCGACCGCTTGAGAAATCGGATATCGCGCACCGAACCATCCTTGAGGATGAGAAACGCGACCTCGGCGCGAAGCCGGTTGTTGGGCGCGTTCCACCGCCGCAGCACTTCGTTCATGATGTTCCGGAGGTACTCCGGATACGGAAACTCTATCCCGGGAATCTTGATGTTGGCCACGTCGGTGCCGGTGCCCGGC
>JANNSD010000054.1:0-1818 GCA_031402225.1 Gemmatimonadota bacterium
GGCTCGGCTAGCCTGAGCCAAATGCTGTCTTGACAGTACGGGCCTCCAGGCCCGGCCATCCACCCGCTCGAGCCTGCGCTCCGGCACTCTCCAAAACCGCATCCTGAAACCACTTGAGATTTGCCGACCATTCCCCTGCCAAGCCCCGGACCAATCCCATCCGGCAAACTGGCGCCTCTCGTAAGCGCCACCGATCGACTTCCCGCCTGGCACTGAAAAAATTCTGGGCGCCATCGGTCCGTATTTCAGGCAATGGAACCCTTTGTGATCCAGCGCACTAAAGAATTCCGTTACAATACGGCGTCCAAGTATTTGACATAGCATACGGCTTGCTACCTGCCGTATGTGGCAGTACGATTGTCGGTCCGAAACAGCGCCCAAATTTAAGCGCTGCGATTTTTGGCACGCTGCTTCAGAGCAAAGCCGCCGAAAGGCGGTGGCGCAGAGCCACGGAGCTAAGGCGGTCCTCACGGAGCGCTACGCCAGCCGAGCCGCCGGCGCGCCGATCTCACGTTGAGATCGCGTTGGCGGCTCTTGTCATTTCTGGCAAGGCGACGAAACGGCGAACCCCCGGAGTTTGACTGATGCAGCGTTACGGCTCGAAGTCGCGTCTCCTGCTTTCGCTTGTGCCTGCCCTGCTATGCCTCTCGGCGTCCTGTACTCTGCAGGAGCCACGGGTGATCGATCCGCTCGATCCGCCTGACGCCGATTCGCTCGCAATCACTCCACAGAACGCCACTGCGGTTGTCGGTGAGTCGATTGCGTTCACCGCACCGGATGCGACGGTCAACGGCAGCCCGGTGTCGGGTGCCGCCGAGTGGACCGCGTCGGGCGGCAGCATCAATGACAACGGTGTATTCGTCTCGCCGGCGGTTGGAGTCTTCACGGTCGGCGCGTTGCGTAGCGGGCACAGTGGCCGGTCGAAGGTGACCGTCACGGCGGCCGCTCCAGGCGTCACAGCAGTGACCGTGACTCCGAGCGCCGTCACGCTGCAGCCGGGTCAAGTACTGACCTTTGGTGCCACTGCGATACTCTCGAATGGTTCAACTGTATCCACCGCCGTGACCTGGTCGGCCACCGGCGGTAGTATCACCGGCGCCGGCCTGTACACGGCGGGCAGCACGGCCGGCAGCTTCCGCGTGATCGCCCTCGAGCAGGTCGGCACGCACGCCGATACGGCGACGGTCACCATCAGCAGCGCCACGCCGACGCTGCAGGCTATCGTGGTGTCGCCCGGCTCGATTTCGCTTGCGCCCGGGGCCGCCCAGCAGTTTTCCGCGGTGGGAAGCCTGAGCGACGGCACCACTGCCGGCGTGCTCGTCAACTGGTCTGCCACGGGTGGTACGATCTCGGCGGGTGGCCTGTATTCGGCTGGCAGCACGTCGGGCACGTTCCGGGTGATCGCGGTGCAGCAGGGCGGCACGCGGGCCGACACCGTCACGGTGACGGTGGTAACCCCGCCGGGAGGGACCACCCTGACGGGGGTGGAAGTGAGTCCGGCGAGCGTGACGTTGGGGACGGGGGGCACGCAGCAGTTCAGCGCGATCGGGCGGATGAGTGACACCTCGACGACGAGCGTCAGGGTGACGTGGAGCGACACGGGGGGGGCGATCTCGGCGGGCGGGTTGTACACCGCGGGGAGCACGGCGGGGGCGTTCCGGGTGATCGCGGTGCGGCAGGGGGATACGAAGGCGGATACGAGTGCGGTGACGATCACGGCGCCGGCGCCGACGTTGACGGCGGTGGAGCTGACGCCGGCGAGTGTGACGGTGGCGGCAGGGGCAACGCAGCAGTTCACCGCTGTGGGGCGGCTGAGTG
>JANNSD010000055.1:0-17245 GCA_031402225.1 Gemmatimonadota bacterium
CGGCAGGTCCTGCAGGATCGGGTGCCCCAGTCGCGGATCTACAAGATCTGGAACGTGCCGCCCTACGGCAGCCCGGACGAGACCTGGCTCGAGCTGGTCGATAGCCCCGAGCAGGTGCCCCATCCGGTCGGACTCCAGCCACAGGATGCGATCGAGTGCCGAAATGGGAACGTTCTGGAAGTAGTTGGTCCGGTCCTCGTTGGTGGTACCGTTGAGGTCGGTGGCACCGACCGGCTCCACCGCCGAGAAGTAGTCGTCCTTGAAGTTTTCGCTGCCGTTGAACATCAGGTGCTCGAAGAGGTGCGCGAAGCCGGTGTGCCCCGGCTTCTCGTTCTTCGAGCCCACATGGTACCAGACGTTCACCGCGACGATCGGCGCCTTGTGATCCTCATGCACCAGCAGCGTGAGCCCGTTCTTGAGCGTGTAGCTCGTGAACGGCACGTCGGGTATCGGGGGAGCGGGGGGACGGGACGCGCGCGGGGCCTGGGCGGTGGCCAATTGGGCCACCGATAAAACGAATGTGACGGCAAGACCGAGGATTCTTTTCACGGCACCACCAGTATGGGGCAAGGATCGTCCCGCGGGGATACGGGCCAATTGCTTCAGGTCCCCGGCGAGGTAGCGATTCCCTCGACGCGGGACTCCGCCATCCGGGGCAGCACCCCGCCAAGAGTGCCGAAGTGCAGCACGATGCCCTGTTCAACAAGGCTGGCATCGGGTCGCGGCACAACAAACTGTCGCAGCCCCGTCGCATAGTAGAGGCAGCCGCTCTCCTCCGGCGGTCGTTCGCGCGCGAACGCGTCGGCGTCGGCGAGCGCCGCGAGCCAGGTCTGCTTGGCGCTCGCCAGGTCGAACGGCTCCGCGAGGTGGAGCCGTGCGAAGTCCTCATGGCGATAGCGCCCGCGCCGCTTGAGCAATTCCAGGAGCGACAGCGGCGTGAAGCCGGGATCCTTGCCGACCGCCGCCCAGAATACCGCGGCCAGCGGCAGCACCCGTTGGTGCACGAAGAGAATGTCAACGAAGTCGCGTGGTTCGTCGCGGCCGGCCAGCGCGAGCGCCTTGTTGGCCGCGAGATCGACCGGGTGCAGGAGGAGTCCGCCCAGCTCATCGCGCACGAGCGGCATGAACCGCCACGCCGAGTCATGCGACCAATCCACGCGCGTCGCGTGCTCGCCGCGGCGGACCACGGCCCGGACGAAGCCGGGCAGGCTCAGTTCGACGTCGACGATGTAGCCCGCGCGCGCGAGCCGTTCGCGGTCCGCGGCGAACGCCGAGGCCACCCGAGCCTCCGAGTCGTGGAAGAAGTCCAGGTCGTCGCTGTAGCGCGTCGAGTTGGCGGCGAAATGCATGGCGGCGCCGCCAGCGAGGTAGCGGTCGTCGGTCGGCGGCACCGCCAGCTCGGCGAGCAGCATGCGCTGGAAGTGCGTTAGCGGCACAGCTTCGCCCCGACCCGCCACGCCTCGCGGTTACCGTGCTTCATCAACTGCTCGGCCACCCACGAAACGTCGTCCGCTCGAATGTCGAGATCGGGCCGGTACGACCAGAAGCAGGTGCTCCGGAATCGGTGAAACGCGCGCCGCGCCTCGCGCACGCGGACCATCGCGCGCGCCGTGTCAGGGTCGAGCGTTCGGCGACTCTTCCGACCGCCCCGGCTCCCGATCTCGGCGAGGTACCGACGGATTGACGACATGGAGATATCATATACCGCTTATGATCTAAAATCAATAATATCAATTGATTGGTGAGCAAACAGAACCTAACCAGTCACCTTCAAGTACACGGAAAGGAGCCGTTCCAGCGAGGCCTCGATACTGTAGCCCGCGGCCGCCCGCTGCGAGGCTGCGCGATCCGCCCTGAGTCTCGACGGATCATCGATCAGCGCGTCGATCTTCTTCACCAGGTCGTCGAGGTTGCCCGACTCGAACAGGTAGTCCCCGGAGAGCGCGAACTGCGGCGTGGCACTGCGATCCGAGTTCGCGATCAGGCACGGCAGGCCACACGCCTGCGCCTCCAGCACCGACATGCACTCCACCTCCACCTCGGAGGCGTGCACGCAGAGGTCGCCGGCCCCGTACCACCCCACCAGTTCCTCCGTGGGCAGGAAGCGGAACACTGGCCGCGTCGGCAGGTCGCGTCCACGCGCCTCCAGTTCCTCCTGCATCGGGCCCGCTCCCAGGATGACCAGCTGGATCCGGTCCCGATGCCGTGAGCGGCGCACCGCCTCGATGACGAGCTCGTGCCGCTTCTCGCGCGCCAGCCGCCCCACCGAGAGCAGCACGAACTTGCCCCCGAACTCCGGACCGGTTCCGGGGGCCGACGGCCGGAACACCGGCGGCACGCCATTGGAAATGACAGTCGTCGGCACAACGAGCCCGCGCTTCACCAGCTCGCGCTCCGCGAACGCACTGGGGCACACGACATGATCGGAGCGCGAATAGATGGTGGCGAGGAACAGCCGGTACACCTGCTCCACCATCGTCTGGCTGCGGATCCCCACATTGTAGAGGATGTGCTCCGCCTGCACATGGAAGGTGGACACCACCGGCTTGCCCAGCCGTTTTGCCGCGGTGATCGCCTTGATGCCGAGGTAGAAAGGAAACTGGATATGGACCACGTCCTGCGCGGCGATGGTCGCGTCCACGATGGCGGGCGTGGGCCACGCAAAGGGCAGCCGCATCTTCCGCATGATGTCGTTGGCGAACGGGATGTAGAAGGGCCGGAGCACCACCTTGCCCGGCGCCGGCGCGCCCGCCGCCAGGACGGTGACGGTGTGACCCCGCTCCCGGAGCAGGTCGGTGAACCGCCGGGTGGAGACGACCGCCCCGTTGGCGGCGTCATCCCAGGAATCGATGACCATCGCAACGCGGAGCGGGCCTTCGCTCACCTGGAACCCTGCTTCGCCTCCACCGCGCCCCGGCGAGCCGCGTCGTGCTGCACCACGAGCGAGTAGGCCACGTAGTACTTGTAGATGTTCCGCACGTAGGTCACCGTCTCGCGCCCAATATCCCGTGCGGCCACCACCTCGACGTTGTTGAACCAGACGTTCGGGTCGAGGCCCATGTCCTTCGCCTTCGCGCGGAGCTTGGCGACCCGCGCCGGGCCGGCGTTGTAGGACGCGAAGGCGAAGAGGGCGCGGTTGAGCGAGTCCATCGGCTCGCCCTTGAAGTAGCGATCCATGATGAAGCGCATGTACTTCGTGCCGGCCTGGATGTTGGGCTCGACCTGCTCGATGCCGGTGATGCCGACGTTGGGGTCTGCCGCCGTCTTCGGCATGACCTGCATGACACCGATCGCGCCGACGTGACTGCGCCTCGACTGGTCCAGCCCCGACTCCTGGTAGGCCTGGGCCCCGAGCAGGAGGTAGTCGAAGCCGTACTGGGCGCCATACTTCCGGAAGAGGGCAACCATGGAGCGGAACCGTGCGAGGTTTTCCTTCCTGGCGGGGTTGGTGATATACCCCGCGTCCCGCCAGTACCGCTTGTCGATGATGTTGCCGAACGTCGTTCCCTTGGCGTGCGTCTTCGCGAACGCGTCCGTGGCGGCCTTGAGCTCAGGGCTGTGCTTGCGGATGGCCCACGCAATCTGCCCACCAGTCGCGAACGTGATCGCGGGATGCACCGTCACGCTGTCCAGCACCCCGCTCCACAGATTGGCGACGTGATCATCGACCACCGTGGCCGGCACCAGCCCGGCGTTGACCATCTCGAGGATATCCTCGTCCTCGAGCCGCTCATCGGCCGGCTGAACCACGATTGGCTTCCGCCCCGCCTGCTTCAATGAGTCGTTGACCCGGCGCACCGACCCGAAGTAGCTGCTCGACTTCCGGAGGAACAGCTCCTGGCCCGCCATGTCGCCCAGCGAATGGATCGGCGGACTGGAGGGACCGGTGACCAGCACCTCGTTGACCCCGGTGCGCAGCGGCGCACTGAAATCGACCTCGCGCAGGCGCTGTTCGGTGACACTGAGGTTCGCGGCCGCGATATCGCCCCGGCCCGCGATGAGCGCCGGCAGCAACTCATCCCGCACGACCGGCACGAACACGATATGGACGGCCTTCTGGCCTGGCTTCGCCCTCTTGTTGAGTTCGGCCTCGAACACCTCAAAGCGATCGGGGGTGACGCCGCGGATGCGCCCGCGGTCAATGAAGAAATTGGTGCGGCTCAGCACGACAAGCACGCGAATGCGGCCTCGCGCGAGCATCTCGTCGAGGTCGCCGGTCCATATTCGTACCCCGCCCTGCCCCGGAAGCGAAGGAGCCGATTCCAGCGCCGGATTCACCGTGGTGCTGGTATCGGCCGCCGCGCTGTCCGTCAACGCCGCCGGGGCTGCTGCGGCCACCTCACTCGCCGCGGAGTCGGTGCCCGCTGACCTGCCGCCCGGTTCGGCGCGGCAGGCGAACAGCAGGCTCATGAGCAGCAGACCGGCCGCCCGGCGACCGCCGCGGGCGCTGTTCACCTAACGGCGCGCTGCGCCCGCCGAAGGGCGCGCCTGAGGTGCCGGCCGCGCCTGCGGCGCCTGCTGCGGAGGGCGGCTCGCTGTGTTGTTCCAGTTCTGGGTTGCCTGCTGGCCACGCTGGCGCGCCTGGAAGTCGCGGTTCACATCGTTCGGCAACGGCGCCGGCCGGGCCATCGGCGCCGTTGGCGCCGTTGGCCTGGTGGTCGGGGCCGTGGGCCCGACCGGAGCAGGCCGCGTCACCGGTGCGCTCGGATTGGCGGGGCGAGTGACAGCCCCACCCGGATTGGTGGGCACGTTGGGTCGCTGGCCGGCCGCCGGCGGCACGGCCGGAGGCGTGCTCCTCCACTGGTTGCCGTCGCGCGTCTGCCAGTTCTGCCCGTCCCTCCGATACACGCCGCCGTCCCGGCCGGCATACACGTTGTTCGGAAGTCGGCTCACCGGTTGTCCCCGTGGCAGGTCGCGCGACACCACGCCGGGAGGTGCGTTGCGCGGCAAATTCTGGGGCCGGTTGTACAGGTTGTTTCCAGGCAGCGGCACTGGGCGCATGCCCACGGGCGGGCGTCCACCCATCGGTGGGCGCATCATGGGAGGCATCGGCATGGGCCTCCACCCCGGGAAACCGACGAACGGCGGCCGGAAGAACGGGGGCGGCCACCTGGGGCGACCCCACGGTCCCCACCATCCACCAACCCACCGCGGGCCGGCCACGACCCCGACAAACAGGAACGGTGAGCCGAAGCCGAAGCCCATCGTCCATCCGGTCCAAGGGTTCCAGCGCATGCCCACCCCGAAGGTGACCGGGCGCGGAATGAACACGACGGGCGAGATGAAGGGGCGAAAGACGAAACCAGTACCGAACACCACGGTGCCATGCATGGGGAACGACCACATGAAGCCCGGGGTGTACCCGACGAACACGACCGTCGGAGTCGCCTGGTACACCTTCACGTAACGAACGTTGTAGACCGGTGACGACGGCGGGATCGTCTCCACCGCCGCCGGCACCGAGTCGCTCACCGCCCAGGGACCATTTGGCGTCTGCGACTCGAACCACACCGCCTGGTCGCAGGCATGGTAGCGCGATCCGATCTTGAGCACGCTGGCATCGGTGTTAGTGGCGTACTGGACCGCGGTGCCCGGGATCTGCTCGAATTTGGGCTGTCCCACATAGGACACCGCCAAGGTGGTGGTGCTGCGATCGATGGCCGCCGTCTGCGGGACAAACGCATCGAGCACCGCCTCGGTCGCCTCGTCGGTGCCCGCCACCGACGAGCGCACGTCGCCCTTTGGCGATTCGGGCGAGACCTTCAGGAACACCGCTGGCAGCGAGTCGGACCGCACATACGTCCAGGGCCCCGCCTCACCGCTCGCGCGGAACCAGCGACCGGCCAGCAGGACATACATCTTCGGGTCGTCGATGGTCCGGAAGACATCGCGATCGGTATTGGTGACGTAGAGCAGGTCGGTGCCAGTGATGGGAGCCCAGTTGGGCGCCCCCTCCGTCACGACGAGTTCGGTGGGCACCGTAGCCACCACGATCCGCGGCGGCCCGCTGGGCGGCACGCTGTCTCTCTGCAACGAGTCGGGCACAAGCCTGGTCACGTTGGGCGGCGGCGGGCCGCGCATGCTCGACCAGGGACCGAGCACCGAGCGGGCGGAATACCAGAGCGGCCCGC
Organism: Gemmatimonadota bacterium; assembly: GCA_031402225.1. GTDB lineage: Bacteria > Gemmatimonadota > Gemmatimonadetes > Gemmatimonadales > GWC2-71-9 > JAGGAG01. Next base: position 6,132 of record JANNSD010000055.1, read on the forward strand.
CGTTCAGGTAGTACGTTCTTCCCGAATGATCGAAGACGACCAGCCACGGCGTGTTGACCGCCCGCTGCAACGAGGTGCCCTCGATCGGCTGCAGGATCGGCTGCCCCTCGAAGAGCAGCAGCGCCGCCGGTGTCGTCGAAAAGACGACGGCGGGCGGCGCATTGTTGAAGCGGTCCGACGACCGCTGCTCCGCCTCGACCTGCGCCAGGCTGGCGGTGAAGCGGTCGAGCGCCATGGTGAACTGCCAGTGGTCGAGCTCCGGATTCACCAGCGCGCGCATGCGCTTTTCGCGCTCCGGCTCGAGCCCGGGGAAGCGCATGTTGGTGACGTGGAACTGGTCGATGTCCACCGTACGGCTGTCGCGGTCCGTCAGCGTTCGCGCGGTGAACCACACGGCGCCAAACACCGGCGCCGTGGCGCCCTTCAGCACCACCGACACCGCCGCGCGCGCCGTGAGGGTGATGCCGTCGAGCCGGTCGGGCTGCGGCTGGAACACCACCATCGTACCCGAGTCGGTCACGATTTCGCGCGGCCACCCCGGGTCGATGGCGGTATCCATAAAGTGTGCCGGCGCGGCGCTGACGAGGAGCAGCACGGCTACGCCGCTGGCAACCCGCACCGCGCCGACACCGATTCCCCGCCACCATCGCCGCGTCATGGAGTCGTCTCCCGACCGCTGACCGAGCCTACTGGACCAGCGGAATGGCGTCCGCCAGCCCGAAGTTCACCACCGCGCGGAGCTTGTTCTCGATCTGGTAGTACCGCGCCACCTTGGTGGGCGGAATGGCGGCGTTGAACTTCGGGAGGTACGACTGCATGAGGGTCACCCGGTCGCGCTCGATGGCGATGAACTCATTGGTCATCTGCGTGGCCACGGCGTCGGTGACGCCACCCTTGTTGTAGGCGTCGGCGAAGCCCTTGATCAGCGTACCGGTGCGAGTGTTGAGCTTGGCCAGGTCGGCCTGGTAGGCGTCGTACACCGGCCAGAACTTGGCGGTTTCCGCCGGCGTCAGGGTCATGTTGCTGTCCACGATCGCCCGCTTGCCGGTGCGCAGCAGCGTGCGCAGGCTGTCCATGGAGATGGTGGAATCGGCCTGCGCCGCGAGGGGCGCGGCGGTCATGAGGCCGAAGCATGCGAGGATGAGGGAACGAACGGACATGTGCAACTCCCGAGCAGAAAGGTGGTGCCGGATTGGCATGTCCCGCGCCTTGGACAGCGCGGGCTGCGCACAAGATAAAGGCGCCCTGCCTCCTTTGCCGACCCCCGGGCTTACGGGCCCCCGGCCCCGGACCGTCGGGCCTCGCCGAATCGGGGGTGCACCCGGTCCAGGATCGCGTAGACCACCGGCACCACCACGAGGCTGAGCACTGTCGAGGTCACCAGCCCGCCGATGATGGCGATCGCCATCGGGGCCCGCAGTTCCGCCCCGGCGCCGAATCCGAGGGCGATCGGCATCATGCCGAGTATGGTGGCGGACGTGGTCATGAGGATCGGGCGCAGGCGAATCGGTCCGGCCGAGAGGATGGCATCGCGGAGGCTCATGCCACCGCGCCGGAGCTGGTTGGCGTGGTCCACCAGCAGGATGGCGTTCTTGTTGACCAGCCCGAGCAGGAAGATGAGCCCCAGCAGGGAGGTCATGCCGAAGTCGGTGCGGGAAACAAACAGACCGAGCATGGCCCCCACGCCGGAGAGCGGCAGGGACAGCGCGATAGCCAGCGGGTCCTGCCAGCTGCGGAAGAGGAACCAGAGCACCGCCACCACGCAGAGCGTGGCCAGGCCGAGCGAGAAGGCGAACTGGCCAAACACATCGGCGGCCTGCGCCGACTCCCCACCCAGCGCCAGCGATACCCCGGGTGGCAGCAGCGACGGCGCCACACGCTCGATCTCGCGCGTGGCGGCACCGATTGGGTAGCCACCCACCAGGTTGGCGTTGACGTGCGCCGCGGGCAGGCCGCCCCGGCGCTCGAGCGTCTCCCGGCTGCTGCTGTCCGGGATCCCGGTGACGCGCACGTCGGCCACGCCGGGCAGGGTGCGCAGATGATCCGCCGCCCGTCCGGCGCCCACCGCCAGCGCCGCCCGGTCCGTGCCCACCAGTGCCAGCTGGAGCGGTTTCTGGGCGATGACCGCGAGCAGCGGGACATCCTGCACGCTCAGGTCCGTCCCCCGTTCGGCGGGGAGCCCGCGCCGGACCCGTTCCCGGACGTCGCGAGTGGAATGGCCCCGGCCCTCGCGCACCCGAACATGCAGGACGGCGCGGTCGTGGTCTCCCGCCGCGTTGCCTGCGACCGCGAACACACCAGACACGCCGGGATCACGCCGCACGAACTCCGCCGCCCGCCACGCCAGGGCGTTGGTCGAGTCCAGTGACGTGCCCCTCGGTGCGGTGATAACCACAAGAAACTCGCCTCGGTCGAACCGCGGAATAAAGCCCTTCGGAATCAGGGGAATGATCGCGATGCCTGCCACCAGCGACAGCACTGCCAGCAGGACCACGACCGTGCGGTGCGCGAGCGACCACGACAGCAGGTTGCGGTAGTGCTCGGCGAACCGGGTCCACCGCCCCTGCCCTGCCGCCGCGTTGTCGTGCCGCGCCGGCCGGAGCCACCAGGAGGACAGCAGCGGCGACAGCGTGCGCGCCACGAGGAGCGACGTCAGCACCGCCGCCGAGATCGTCAGTCCGAACGGGCGAAAGAAAATCCCCGTGACGCCGCCCATCAGCCCCACCGGCAGGAACACCGCGACGATGGTCAGGGTCGCCGCGGTCACGGTGAGGCCGATCTCATCGGTGGCGGCGATCGCCGCCACGTGCGGCGGGTCGCCGCGGTCGATATGTCGCTGGATGTTCTCGACATCCACGATCGCGTCGTCCACGATGATGCCGATCACCAGCGCCAGGGCGAGCAGCGTCAGCGTCTCGAGACCGAATCCAGCCACCTTCATGACGACAAACGTGCCGAGCAGCGAAATGGGAATGGCCAGGGCCGAGATGGCAGTGGCCGTCCAGCTCCGCAAGAACGGAAAGATGACCAGTACCGAGAGCGCCACGGCCAGCCAGAGCGCGTCCATGGTGGCGCCGGTGCTGCCGCGGATGAAGTCGGCCTGGGTCACCGCCGGCACCGCGTGCAGGTCCTGGTTGTCCCACTGCAGCCGGCGGACCACCGACTCCACCTGCCCCACCACCTCGATGGTGTTGGCGCCGGCGTCCTTCACCACTTCGAGCGCCACACCCTGCTGCCCGTTCAGCCACACCACGGTATGGGGCAGCGCCGTGTCCACCGCTGTCTCGCCCAGCGCCGCCACCGCCCCGGGATCGACACCGAGCGGTATGACGTGCAGCACCCCCGGCACCTTCTCGATCGCGGGAAGGAAGGTGCCCAGCGCGGTCCCCATCAGCTGCGCCGGCGTGCGGTACTCGCCGACCAGCACGTACGTCACCACCGGCGATTCATTGATATCGATGGGTCGCGTCTGCGGCGTCACACCACCTGGAAGCTCGAGGCCGGCGAGCGCCGAATCAACCCGCCGCCGCGCCTCGCGCAGGCTGACCCCCACCTCGAACTCGGCGGCGATGACCGCCTTCCCCGGCGAGGTGGTGGACTCGAGGCTCTTGAGATCGCGAAGGGCCTGTATGCGCTGCTCGATCGGCAGGGTGAGAGCGGTCTCGCCCTGCTGGGGCGAAAGCCCCGGTGCGTCGACGGTGATCACCACCAGGGGGAAGGTGACGTCGGGGAAGAGCGCGAGCCGGAGGCGGGAATAGGCGGCAACGCCCGCGATCGCCACCAGCACCCAGGCGATGACCGTCAGGCGCGGGTGGGCCAGCGCCAGGCGGGAAATGTTGAGGCGTTCGCGCAAGGTCAGGGAGGCGTTCACGGCTCGCACGTTACCGGGCGAAACCATTGGCGGCAACAGGTCGTCCGATTTCGCAACCCAGGAGACCATATGCGATCACCAGTGACCCTGCTTCGCGTCGGTGTAGCCATCCTGCTGTTCATTCACGGCTCCTATCGCGCCACGACGGGCGGCGTCGCCGACTTCGGCGAGTGGCTCTCGAGCCTGGGGTTCCCGGCGGGCATCGTGTGGGCGTGGGCCGTGACGTCCCTCGAGCTGATCGGTCCACCCCTGATGGCAGCGGGGACGTTCGTCATTCCCATCGCCGGGTACCTGGCGTTCCAGCTCGCGCTCGGCATCGTGCTGGTGCATTTCCCCGATGGGTGGTTCGTCGTGGGCGGAGGCCGGAACGGCATGGAGTACAGCGTCCTCCTGATCCTGTGCCTCGTGGTAATCATGCTGGACCAGCGGCGGCAAAAGGCGTAGGGCAAGGCTAGATTGATGTTCCTGAAACCCTCACGGAGGCATGCCATGGCGGAACCCACCGCCGAGCGGAACACATCAGTCACCGAACTGGTCGCGGAGCGCCTGTACCGCTCCCGCACCGTCATCTTGAGCGGCGAGATTAACCAGCGGCTGGCCGCAAGCATCAGCGCCCAGATGCTTGCGCTGGCCGCCGAGTCACCCGACCCGATCACGATCTACCTGAACTCGCAGGGCGGGCATGTCGAGTCGGGCGACATGATCCACGACATGATTCGCTACCTCGCCCCGCGGGTGCGCATCGTCGGCACCGGCTGGGTGGCAAGTGCCGGTGCGCTGATCTTCGTGTCGGTGCCGCGCGAGGACCGCTTCTGCCTGCCGAACACCCGCTTCCTGCTGCACCAGCCCGCCGGTGGCGGTGGTGGTACGGCGAGCGACATCCAGATCGAGGCGCGTGAGATCCTGCGCATGCGCGACCGGCTCAACCGGATCTTCGCCCGGCAGACCGGCCAGCCCCTGGAGCGTATTGAGGAGGACACCCACCGCGACTTCTGGCTGACCGCCGAGGAAGCGCAGCGGTATGGCATCGTGGGGAAGATCATCGAGAAGGCCACCGAGCTTGTGTAGGGCGGGCCGCCCCTGATGCTCCAGGCCGTATTGCCGCCGGGGTCCACGGAGCAAATAGCCGACATCATCCGTGCCGCGGTGGCACCGGTGTTCCTGCTGTCGGGCGTTGGCGCGTTCGTCCTGGTACTCACGCAGCGCCTCGCGCGGGTCATGGACCGCCTCCGGGCGCGGGGCGACGATGGCGTGCAAGATGCCGGTGGCCGCGCCGTGCTGCACCGGCGCGGCCGGTACATCGTGACCGGGCTCCGGTTGCTCATCCTCTGCGCCCACATGGTGTGCGGCGTCGTGGTGGCCCTCTTCCTCGACTACTTCACCGACCTTCCGCTCGACGCGCTGGTCGCGGTGCTGTTCATCGCGTCCATGGTGCTCCTGAGTGCGGCACTGTATTGCCTCCTGCGCGAGGTGAGCCTCATCAACCAGGGCGCGCCGGAAGATTCCTAGCGTCACCCTTGGAGCGCGCATGCATACTCGCCTGCAGGAAATCGAGGGATTCCTCGCGGAGCGACGCGTCGAGGTCCTGACCGCCGTCGCCACCGTACCCGACCCGGCGCACGCGACGGGACCGGCCGGGACATGGTCGGTCGCCGCCATCCTGGACCACCTTCGCCTCACCGAGATCTCGGTGTCGAAGATGCTGCACGTCACGGTATCGCGGCTCGCCGACGGGGTGCGCCCTCCGGAAACCGACACCGGCTCGGTGCTGCACCGGCTGGACCACGCGACCCTCACGAACCGCGACCGGCGGGTGCAGGCGCCACCGATGGTGCAGCCCCGGACCGACGTTGCCCTGCCGGATGCCCTGGCAGCGCTCGAGGCCTCGCGCGTGGCACTCCACGGCTCGATGCGTGAGGCCAACGGCATCGCGCTGGGCACCTTCACGTACCCGCACCCGCTGCTGGGCCAACTCGATCTCTACCAGTGGCTCGTGTTCCTCGGCCTGCACGAATCCCGGCATGCCGGCCAGATCCGCGAGCTGGGCGAGACCCGGCTCGATCCATGACACGCCTCGCCGTGGCCCTGCTGCTCGCGGCGGCCGCGCCCGCCGCCGCGCAATCGACGGCCTCGCTCCAGCTCGTCAGCGAGTCAGGTGCGATCACCGAACTGGCCATCGATTCCCTCCGGACGATGCCCCAGGTGGAACTGCGCGGACGAATCCATGATGGCCCCGAGCTCGTTTTCAGGGGGCCAGCGCTCGACGCGGTGCTGGTCCTGGCGGGCGCCCCGCAGGGCCATGACCTTCGCGGCCCGGCGCTGCGGCTGGTCGTGCTGGCGGAAGCGCGGGACGGCTATGCCGTGGTGTATTCTCTGGTGGAGCTGAGCCCCGGCTTGGGGGGGCGCCGTGGCATCGTGGCGGTGGAGCAGGATGGGCAGCCATTGAGTGACAAGGACGGGCCGCTACGCGTTGTGCTCGAGGGAGAGGGGCGGCCCGCGCGCTGGATCCGACAGCTCGAGCGGCTCAGGATCATGCGCGTCGGCAATTGACGTGAATCTGCTGTCGTATCGAGTCGAACGGAGATGAACATGACGGAAACAGCGATCGTGGGCGGCGGCTGCTTCTGGTGCCTGGAGGCGGTGCTGGAGCGGCTGGAGGGAGTGTCGAAGGTCGTCTCGGGCTATGCGGGTGGCAAGAGGCCGAGCCCGAGCTACGAGCAGGTGTGCAGCGGAACCACCGGGCATGCGGAAGTCGTTCGGGTCGAGTTCGACCCGGCGGTCATATCCTACCGGGACCTGCTGGTCGTCTTCTTCGCGATGCACGACCCGACCACCCTCAATCGGCAGGGCGCCGACATCGGCACCCAGTACCGGTCGGTTATCTACTACGGCAACGATGCCCAGCGGGAAGCCGCCGAGACACTGATCCGGGAGCTCGACGGCGAGGGCATCTGGGGAGCGCCGATCGTCACGCAGGTCGAGCCAGCCCCCCCGTTCTTTCCGGCGGAGCTGTATCACCAGCAGTACTACCAGCGGAACCCCAACGCCGGGTACTGCCAGGTCGTCATTGCACCCAAGGTGGCCAAGCTGCGGCAGAAGTTTGCCCATCGTCTTCGCGGCGCGGGGGCGAGCGCATGACCGACGCCCGGCGGGCGCTGCTGCTCATCTTCGGCATGCCGCTGATCCTGGCGGTGCTGTACTACGGCTGGCTCAGTGTCGCTGTGCTGCGGACCCGCTTTTCGTGGCGCGACATGGACTGGAACGGCGACGGTCGGACCACCATTGGCGAATTCTTCCAGACCGCCGACGTCATCGAGCGGCCGGTGGAACGGGACGGTCTCGCGTGCGTGGAGCTGGTGTGGTCGCGGAAGGGTACCGTCCTGCGCGTGGAGTGCCCCGCCGCCCTGCCGAGCTGACGCTACTTTTTCTTGTCCTTGCTCTCCGGCGGCGGCGCCTTTTTCGGCGTCTTCGCCGGTATCTTCTTCTTCGGCAGGAGGTCCTGCTTCTCGATCTCGAGCCAGATCCGGCCGAGCCCCTTCGCATCAACGAGCACACCACGCTGCACGGCCCGCACGCTCAGCGCGTGCGCATCGCTCACGGCACCCCGCAAATAGATCCCATCAGCCAGCGGGCGGTTGATTTCCTTGTTCACGATCCGCACCACTTCGGCCAGGAGCTGCTCGACGGGGAGTTTTGCCTCCCGGCGCACCTCGTCGAGCAAGGGACCACGGAGGAGCCAGCCGGCCGCCTTCTCCAGGTAGCCCTTGGACCGCACGTCGAAGGCCAGGTCGGGCACCGTGATCAGCTTCGTTGCGGAGTCGTACTGCGGCGTGCCCACCACGTACACCGTGCCCTCGGCGGCGCCCGACAGCGTGACGCCGAGCAGGATCTTCCCCATCCCGGCTGGCCGCGCCACGATGCCCTCGATCGTCACCCGCTTCCAGCCCTTCCCGACGGTCTTGCCGACGACCTCCTTGGCCAGGAGCTTGTTGGCCGCCGCATAGTACAGCGTCCCTTCCATCAGCACGTCGGCGGTATCGATGACAGCTTTCGTGCGTCCCAGTGGCGGTAGCGGCACCGTGTCGTTGGGCGGTCGCTCGCCGGCGCGAATGCGGGGCTTGGCCTGGAGGTCGAGCCGGGCGGTGAGCGTGGAGTCGGTGGCCGTAATGGGGCCGAGCGCCACTTCCTGCGGGCGGATCCGGAACCAGAGCTGGCCCTTCGCGATGGAGATCGGCGTCTGCAGCTTGCCCCACAATTCATCCACCGGCTTCCGGATGCTGATCTTCCCGGTGGCCGAGTCGAGCTTGGCCAGTTCGCTTTCCAGCACGCCGGTTACCCCGGCGATGATCTTGTTGGTCACGTCGATCTTGAGGAAGGTCACCTCGCACTGGTCCCGCTCGGTGGTGGTGGGACGATCGAACTTGACGAGACGGCTCTTCGTCTTCAGGTGCCAGGTCGACGTCAAGTCGTATGTCGTGCTCACGGTCAGCCGAAGCCGGGGACGCTCCTTCCCCATGCCGCATGACACATGGTGCACCACGAGCAGCGGCTTGGCCCAGGCATTGGCCCGGTACTCGAACTCGGCCGAGACGGTGACCGTGTTGTCCTTGAAGGTGAACTGGAGGGGTGAGCGGGTCAGCTCGGCGGCCACCCAGACTTTCGGGCTCTGCACCACCAGCTTCCGCTTCTCCTTGTCCACGCTGCCGATGACGCGCGGAATGCGCTCCTCGATCTGCGCGATCAGGGGCCGGTAGTCGAAGACGATCGGAGCGCTGACATACGAGTTGGGCTGCGAGTCTGCCGGTGTCGGCAGGTCTTCAACGCTTACCTCAGCCTCGGGAATCTCCAGCTTCTGGTGCCGGCAGCCGGCGATCGCCAGCATCAGGCACAGGGTGAGCACGCGATCTCGGGTCACCAGCTTCTCCGCACGGGTCGACCGGAAAGATAGCCGCACCACGAGCGGCCCCGCTTACGGCGTCGCCGCTGCCGGCTTGCCCTTGGCGAAGTCGCCGGCCTTGACCGTCACAAAGGCCAATGGATCCACCTGCCGACGGAAGGCCTGCTGCAGTTGCTCCGGCGTGAGCGTACGTACCCGGGCCTCGAAGGCGGCATCCCAGGCGAGGGTCCGGCCCAGGAACGCATCCTGGGCCAGGGCCGGCGCCAGCTGGTTGTCCTGCGAGCGCGAGAGCTGCCGCGCCTGCAGGTACCCATCCTTCGCCTGAGCCACCTCCTCCGGCGTGAAGCCGCTGCTGATGACGCTATCGATGACCTGGGTAAAGGCGGTCTGCAGCTTCGCGGCGTTCTCGGGGGCATAGATCGCCACCCCCAGGAACTGACCGTACGGGTCGAGCGGCGACGCAAAGAACTGCGAGCCCGCGAAATAGCTCAGGCCCTCCTTCTGACGAATCTGGGTCATGAGTCGCGAATTGAGGAAGCCGCCACCGATGATGTAGTCGGCCAATGCCATGGCTGCGTAGTCGGGATCGTCGTCACGCAGCTTGAGCGCCTGGCCGGAGATGAAGAAGGCATTGGCCTAGTCGGGCGTCTCGATGGTGGTAGTGCCGCCCTTTACGTCGAACACCTGCTGCGGCACGCGCACGTAGGGCGTCGGGCTCTTCCAGCGGCCGAGCGATTCCACGAGCAACGCAGTCACCTCGACGGCGTCAAAGTCACCCACGATCGCCAGTTCCCCGCTGCTGCCCCCCAGGAACTGGGCGTAGAAGGCCTGCACGTCCGCCAGCGTCGCGGCGGTGTAGTCGGCGACCGACTCGTCGAATGTCGGGGTGGCACGCGGGTGTCCCCTGGGCCACGGGCTCGTCGTCCGGTTGTACGCCTGTGAGCCCAGCGCAATGGGATCCGAGCGCTGTTCCTCCAGCGCGGCCAGGTTCTCCTGCCTGAGTTGCTCGAACTCCTTCGGGTCGAACGCCGGCTCGCGCAACACCGATGCGAGCAACTGCAGCACCGCGGGGAGGTTCGGCCTGGTGGTTTCAATCGAGGCATTGAGCTGCGTTGGCCCGCCGCTGAGCGACAACTTGGCCTTGAGGCTGTCGAGCCGGTCCTTGATCTGCTGGCGGGTCAGGTCGCGGGTGCCTCGCAGCAGCATGTCCACGGAGAGGTCGGCGATCGCCGCCTTGCCGGTCACGCCCTCGAGCGTGCCATAGTGCAGCGTCAGCGTCGCGTTGACCGACTGGCCCCGCGTCTTCTTGGCGAGATACGAAGTCTTCAGGCCGGACGGCAGCGTCCCGCGTACGATGCGCGCTTCCACCGCGGCCGGAGCCGGATCGAATGCCTCGCCGGCGGCGACGGTGGCCTGGCCGCGGTAGTCCTTCACCAGGGCGGCTACATCCGGCTCGAGCGGCAACGGTGCCCGGTCGGGCTTCTCGGTGGGGATGAAGCGGCCGACGGTGCGGTTGTCCGGCTTGAGGTAGGTGCGCACCACGCGCGCCACGTCGTCGGGTGTGGCCTTCTTCACCTCGTCTCGATAGATGAACAGCAGTCGCCAGTCGCCGCTGGATGCCCAGTCGGAGAGCGTCAGGCCCACCCGGTCGGACTGGTTGAGCAGCAGGTCCACGTTCTTGAGGATCGCGCCCCGAGCCCGCTCCACCTCCTCGACGGTGGGCGGCCTGGTCGACAGCGAGTCGAGCGTCGCGAGCATTACGCGCTCGGCGGCGGCGAGTGACCCATCCTTTCGCACCTGCGCGCGCGCGATGATCGTGGTCGGCTCCCGGAAGGCGTAGCTGCTGCTCGACACGCTGGCCGCGAGCCCGGGAACCACCAGCGCCTGGTACAGCCGACCCGAGGGAGCGGAACTGAGGATCTCGGAGAGCAGTGCCACCGACGCGTAGTCGGGGTCGGCGGCCGGCGGCACCTTGTACAGTGCCATGGTCACCTGCACGTCGCCCACCCGGCGCAGCGTGACCGACCGCTCACCATCCTGTTCCGGATCGCGGGTGTAGGTCGGCCAGAGCACGGAGTCTCCGGTACGCTTCGGGCGGGGAATACTGCCGAACTTCTGCTCCACCAGCCTGATCGCCACCGCGGGATCAAAGCGTCCGGCAATCACCAGCAAGGCGTTGTCGGGCTGGTAGTGCCGGCGATAGAACGCCTGCAGGCGTTCGATCGGCACGTTTTCTATGTCCGACCGGGCGCCAATGGTCGCGTTACCATAGTTGTGCCAGAGGAACGCCGTGCTGGTGATCCGCTCCTCCAGGATCGAACCGGGGTCGTTCTCGCCCAGCTCGAA
>JANNSD010000056.1:0-7391 GCA_031402225.1 Gemmatimonadota bacterium
AATACCGCGAGGATTGCCTTCGCGGCGGGGGCGATGCCGCGCTTCGTGGCGAGGATCTCCCGCGCGGCTTCCAGGGCCTTGCCATAGCCCACGCCGGACGGGCAGGCGGGCTCGCAGCCGCGGCAGCCGAGACAGGCGTCAATGTGCTGGGTAAGGGCGGGATCGTCGGCGCTGATCTCCCCGCGCTCGAGCGCGCGCATGAGGACGATACGTCCGCGCGGGCTATCGGCCTCGTCGCCCGTGGCGAGGTAGGTGGGGCAGGCGGGGAGACAGAAACCGCAATGGACGCACGGGTCCAGCGCGGCGAAGCGCGCGTCGGTGCTACCGGCCATCCCCATCGCCCTCGAGGGCCACGCTGAGCAGCAGGCCGGGATCGAACGTCTCCCTCAGGCGGCTTACCAGTGCGCCGACGCCCTCACGATACGCGCCGAAATGTCCCAGATGCTGGCGGATGGCCCAGGGTGCGCGCTCGAGTGTCATGGGAATTTCGCGCGAGGCGGCGGTGCGGCGCAGTGCACGCAGCGCGTCGATGCGGGCCTCACCACTCCAGCGGATGCCACCGGCGGTGCCGGCGCCGGCGGTGATGAGCCCCTCGTCGAGGGTCGCGGCGAGCATGTCGAGTGAATCATCGAGTCCGGGCTGCAACACGCCGAGCCGCAGGGTGACGGCGCCGCCGAGGACGGCGCGTGCGGAGAGGTGCCAGAACGAACTGGCGCGGTCGACCGGGAGCTGCTGCCACACCAGCGAGGTCGCCGCGGTGAGGCGCCGGGCCTCGGCGGCAACGCCGTCCTCGGTGCCCATGAGGCGTGCCGCCATGATCCAGTCTGGCTCGGCGGCAATGGCCGGCGAAAAGAGCTCCAGCGCCTGCAGGGTGAGACGCGCCTCGGTGAGGTCGCGGCCCACGCTGGTGAGGTGATCGCGGCTGGCCCGCGCGATGTAGGTCTGGTCGGCGCGCGGCAGGGCGCGCAGGCGGAGGTTGAGCTCGGTGATGATCCCGAAGCCGCCGAAGCCTCCAATCTGCAGCTTGCCCAGGTCGTAGCCGGCGACGTTTTTGACCACACGCCCGCCGGCGCGCACCACACGTCCGTCTCCCGTCGCCACGCTCAGGCCTAGCACGTGATCACGCACCGGCCCGAATCCCTGGCGCAGCGGGCCGGCGGTCCCGGCCGCGACCACGGAGCCGATGCTGCGCTCGGGGCGGCCGGGTGGATCGATGGCGAGCCACATGCCGTCGTCGGCGAGCCGGCGGCGCAGGGCGCCGATGGCGACGCCGGCATCGACGGTGGCGACGAGGTCGGCGGGGCTCACGCTCACGATGCGATCGAGCCCGCGGGTGCTCACCGCGAAGTCGGCGGGCGCGTCGGAGGAAAGCCACGTGCCCTGTCCCTCGATGCGGGCTCGCCAGCTGCGTGCGTGCGCCAGGGCAAGGAGCCGGCCCATCGTTTCGGTGGTGTCAGGGACGACCCGGGGGAGGCCGGCGGGGTCACGCTCCACCCCGGCGGCGCCGACAACGTCCCGTAACCGGGCCAGCATGCCGTCAGTCATGGAGCACCTCCGCCAGCTGGTGATCGTTCCGGCCGCCGCTGCGCACGGCCGGTGTGGCGCACCACTCCCGGCATGCATGCACCGGTACCACCTTGCCCGGATTCGAGCGCTCACCCGGATCGAAGACCCGGCGAGTGGCCTGCATGGCGCCGAGCGTCTCGGCGTCGAAGATGAGCGGCATGTAGTCGAGCTTGTCGTTGCCCACGCCATGCTCGCCCGTGATGCTGCCGCCAGCGTCAACGCAAGCGGCCATGATCTCGCGGCTGGCCTCGCGCACCCGCGCGGCGAGGGCAGCGTTGCGGCGGTCAAAGCTGATGTTCGGGTGCAGGTTCCCGTCTCCAGCGTGGAAGACGTTGCTGATAAGGAGCTGGTACCGGTCACGGATCTCGAAGATCCGGTCGAGCACGTCTGGCAGCGAGGAACGCGGCACCACGGCGTCCTGCACCACCAGGTCGGGGGCGATGCGACCCATGGCGCCGAAGGCCTTCTTGCGTCCCTGCCAGAGCCGCGCGCGGTCGTCGGCCGTTTCGGCAGTGAGCACGTTGCGGGCGTGATGGGCACGAAGGAGCGGCTCAACCACGGCGTGTTCGGCGGCGACGCTCTCGGGCTGGCCATCGAGCTCAACGAGCAGCACCGCGGCGGCATCGGTGGGATACCCCGCGGCGTAGATGGAGGATTCTACGGCTTGCACACAGGCCTGATCCATCATCTCCAGCGCCGCTGGCACGATGCCCGAGGCGATGATGGCGGACACGGCTTCGCTGGCGGCCCGAATGCTGGAGAAATCGGCGAGCATGGTGCATACGGCGGCGGGGATGGGTTCCAGTCGCACGGTGATGCTGCAGGCAATGCCAAACATGCCCTCGCTGCCGACGAAGAGGCCGACCAGGTCGGGTCCCCAGGGGTCGCCGTGGGTGGAGCCGAGCCGGGCGAGGGAGCCGTCGGGGAGAATGATCTCGAGGTCGGTCACGTGATTGGTGGTGACACCGGCCTTGAGACAGTGGGGTCCGCCGGCATTCTCGGCGACGTTGCCCCCGATGGTACAGGCGGTCTGGCTCGAGGGATCAGGAACATACTGCAGGCCGTGGGGCTGGACCGCCTCCGAGAGGCGGGCGTTGACGACACCGGGCTCGACCACGGCGCGGCGCGTGGCTGGGTCGACGCTCAGGATGCGGTTCAGGCGCGTGAGGGCGACGAGGACCGCGTTGCCCTCGGCGAGCGCTCCCCCACTGAGACCGGTGCCGGCACCGCGCGCGACAAATGGAGTCTTCAGCGTGTGCAGCAATTGCATCACCCGGATGAGTTCATCACGGGAGCCGGGAAGGACCACGACGCCGGGATACGACTCGTGGGTGGGCAGGCCATCCATGGTATAAGTGGCGAGCTCAGCGCGGCGATGTCGCACCCAGCGGGGCCCAACGATGCCGGCCAGTCCGGCAAGCAGGGACTCGTTCATGTGTCGGCCAGGTCGGGCGGGTGGTGCCCCTTCCCGTTGGTGTGTGACTTCCTCCGCGTGCGGAGGCCGGCATCGACCGCACTCGACAGCGGGGGAAGCATCTCGAGGAGGAGCTCAACGCGCTCGGCGGTGGAGCGGATCTCCAGGAGGGCCTGCTTTTCGGGAGCGCCGCAGTCGAGCGCGGCGGCGACGTGGAAGGAGAGCGCTGCCGGGTCGGTGGGAATCGCCCGGCTGTCGGGCGTGAGGTCGTTCAGTTCACGCAGCGCCGGAAGGTAGTGGGCGAAGGCGTCGGCAAGGGCCGTGCAGCGCGCGGCCGGCGGCGTGCTGTTGTCGCGATCGTCAAAGGCCTCGACCATGGCCACGAGATATGGGGCGGTGTCCTCGAGGTAACGGGTGACGAGGAACCGGGTGGTGCCCTGAACGACGATGTTGGAGCGGCCATCGGCCAGCGACTGGGCGCCGCGGATCCCGGCGACGCAGCCGACGGCGCCCAGCGCGGGCGCTTCGTGGGCGATGCCGGGGAGGGCGATGCCGAAGCGCTCATCACCGGCGATGCAATCGGCGAGCATCCGGCGGTAGCGGGGCTCGAAGATGTGCAGCGGGAGGAGCGCGCCGGGGAAGAGAACGACGCCGAGGGGGAAGATGGGGAGGCGAAACGTCATGGATGAAGATAAGGGGAGACGGGTGACGGGAGACGGGAGACGGGAGAGAATGTCGGAATTGTCATGATGGCTTCATGTCGCTGCCACCGAGTGTCGAGGCCGGCATAATCATGCGGGCACCAGCGGGGCAGTGGATTTCGAGTCTGTCATTGATGCGTCTGGGCATGTGGAGCCGGGATCGGTGAGGGTTCTTGCGTCAACGCATGGCGCGTTCGTGATCCCGGCGAAGGAAGCCATTCGTGCAGGCGAGTACCGTCCGGCGCGGTCCCGGGGCAGTGCGGTTCGGCAACTGGTGCGGCAGCGGGTATCGTTTCAGGGAGGGTAGGCGCGTGACCCAGCGGCTCTATCGCTGCCGGATCAGGGCATTTCAAGATGCACAATGTGCCCGCGCAGCCACTCGGCGAGTTCGCGCTCCTTCAACTGTCCGCTCGCAAGACCGAGCATGATGGTGACCACCTCGGGCTCGGTGGCGTCGAGATCGCGGCCGTTCAGCCCCAGGAAGATCATCATCGCCAGGAACGCCGTTCGCTTGTTGCCGTCGTTGTACGGATGGTTCGTCGCCATGCCGAATCCATATGCCGCCGCGAGCAGGGCGAGGTCGGCATCCTTTTCATAGGCGAATTTCTGCCGTGCGCGCGCGAGGGCGGACTCCAGGGCGTTCTCGTCCCGGACACCGGGGAGGCCGCCGTGCTCACGGAGCTGATCGAGGTGCGCTGCGTCCAGCACGAGGCGGGGCAGCCATCGCGGTTCCCGCACCGACTACTTGGCCAGCTCGCGCAGGGCGTTGCGGAACTTCTTGGCCGCGTGGGCGGCGACTCTGAGCCCAGCCTCGATATCGGGGTCGTACGGGGTGAGAAGCAGGCCATGACCGGTCTCCACGACCAGGACTCGGTCGCCCACGTCCATATGGAGCCGCTCGGCCATATCCTTCGGGATGGTAGCGCCGATGGATCCGCCGACCTGGCGCAGGACAATTTCACGGACCATGATATCCTCGTAGTATTTGAGTGTTCCACGATAGCACGATAGTGCTACATGCGCAAGGGATCACCGCCCTCAGGAGTTGATCAACTGGCAACATGGTGGGGTGGTTCCGTCACGCTGGTCCTGCTCCTCGCCGCCCGGGCCGAGGCGCAGGCACCGTTCGATGCCTGCTTCGACCGGCTGGGGCAGCCCATTCCGAGTGTCGCGGATGACGCGATAGGGCGAGGTGGCGTGGCGACCTACCAGGGCGGCCAGCGCGTCATCCTCTGGAACAACGAGGCGAACAAGAGTGCCTCGCTCACCACGCAGCTCTTCCTGTACCTCCGCGCATGCGCACACCATAACCTGGGTCACCTGCAGCAACGTCCGAGTCCGCAACTGGAAGGGGAAGCCGATTGCTGGGCCATCCAGCTCATGGTGGACGGCGGCATGATCGGTGGCCGGAACCTCGACCTGCTCCAGCGCGAGCAGGTCGCTGTGCGGGGTGACGACAACCTCCCAGGCGGGAAAGCGCTCATCGACCGCTACGAACAGTGTCTGGCCATCAGGACCGACGCCAAGGCGTGGGCCGCCGCGCTGGCGGCGTTCACCGCCGCGGCGCCCGACAGCTTCGGCCCGATTCGCGGGCACCCGGTGGAGGATGCGATGCCGGGAATCCACGAGTCAACACAGGACGCGCCGGGAACGTACGACTGTGAAGTGCGTGGCATGGACTCGGTGCGCTGCCTGGTGTTCGCCGCCCGCAAGGCAGGTGCGGCGCGGAAGCGCTATCAGGAACTGGTCAAGGTCTTCCGGGCCTGGCTGCCGCCTACGTGGACGTCAATCGAGCAGCAGGGGACAGCGACACTGGTGGAGCGGCAGTTCCTGGCCCAGGATCGCGAGACCAACACCGTGATCGGGTTGCTGGTGACGTCGGAAGCGCGGGTCTACTTCGTGGTGCGCCGGATGACGGCGGACGCGCCTGCAACACAACTCGAGGGCGAGTGAGTCGGCGGCACGACGCGAGCGAGGGATCCCCCCCCCCCGGCGCAACCCCTCTCCTCTTCCCGGATCCTGAAGGGAACTGCATACTCGACGGGCTGGTTTCGGCGGTCCCGAGGTAGCCACTGCGGGGAGGTACCCAATGGTTCGGCGCGAGACTCAAACATCGGTGCGACCTGGCTGGATGACCTTCGCCATGATGGCGACGCTGGCGGGGGGATGCGGCAGTGACGGGGAGGGCGATCCGGCGTTCGACGGGACGATCGGGATCGAGGACGGGGACGGGCAGGCGGCGCCGCCGGGCACTGCCCTGGCGAACCCCGTGCGCGTCGTAGTGCTGGACGGTGCCGGCAATCCGATCGTCGCCACAGTGGACTGGACGGTGGTGACCGGCGGCGGAAGCATGGCCCCGGTGTCAACTGCCACCAATGCGGCCGATGGCATCGCGAGCAGTACGTGGACACTCGGACCCACCGCCGGGGGGCAGACGGTGCGCGCCACCGTCAATGGGTCGAGTCCGGCGGTGCAGGTGGTTTTCAGCGCCACGGCAACGTCGGGCGGCGGAGCGGTCAACGGGCGCATCCTGTTCTGGCGACCCACGGCCACGGCGCCCTTCGCGACGCTGCACACGATCAATCCGGACGGCACCGGTGGGGCACTAGTCGGCAATGGGAGCAACGGGTACTACTCTCCCGATGCGCAGAGCATCGTCTACGCTTGCGATGCCAGCGGTGCCTCAGACCTCTGCATCATGAACGCCGACGGCACCGGTATCCAGAACTTCACGCAGTCGCCTGCGCCGGCCGACGCCGACCTGGAGCCGTCGTGGTCGAGCACGGGACGCATCGTGTGGAGCAGGGGCGGTGACCTCTGGTCCCGGCTGGCGGATGGCACCGGCACCGAGACCCAGCTCACTTCCCCGGCAACCAATGATGACGACTTCGACAGCTATCCGGAGTGGAGCGCGGACGGCACCAGGATCGTGTTCTCGTCCAACCGGAACGGGCCTGGGCCGAGCACGGGGTTCTACGAGATCTGGGTGATGAATGCGAATGGCTCCGGGCAAACCCAGCTCACCACGAGTCCCGGTGCGGTGCGCGACAACCGGGAGCCGTCGT
Organism: Gemmatimonadota bacterium; assembly: GCA_031402225.1. Taxonomy (GTDB): domain Bacteria; phylum Gemmatimonadota; class Gemmatimonadetes; order Gemmatimonadales; family GWC2-71-9; genus JAGGAG01. The sequence goes on from JANNSD010000056.1 coordinate 6,747, forward strand.
GGTCGCCGGATGGGACGCGCATTGCGTACTACCGAACCAGCCTGGAAGCCACCAGCGGAGATATCACATCCAACGTCTTTGTGAAGAACGCCGCCGATACCGGCCCGGGCACCAACCTCACCGGCAACGTGAGCGACAATGTCCTCGACTTCGGGCCGAAGTGGTCGCCGGACGGGGCCAAGATCGTGTTTACCCGGAGCACGAATGGAGGGCCCGGAGAGGTGTGGATCATGAATACGGATGGTTCCGGCCAGCAGCTGCTTACGGCCGGAGTGGTCACGGACTGGGGAGTTCAGTAGTCCCGGGGGTCCCGTGGTTGCCCGCGGTGCCGCAGGGCCTCAGTGAGGGGAACCTGGACACGGCGCACAGCGCGCGAAGGTGCTACAGGGGCTGGTTCACCATAGCCATGCACTCGAGTTCCATTCGGGCGCCCAGGGCCAGTCCGCTCGTTCCGAAGGCGCTGCGCGCGGGGAAATGCTTCGTGAAATAGCTGGCGTACACCTGGTTCATCGCGGGCCACTCGCTCATGTCGGCGAGCATCGCGGTGCACTTCACGACCTGGTCGAGCGACGATCCGTTTCGCTCCAGCGCGGCCTTGATGTTGTCCAGGGTTTGCCGCGTCTCAGCCTCGATGCCGCCGGCCAC
>JANNSD010000057.1:0-17745 GCA_031402225.1 Gemmatimonadota bacterium
TCCATCAGAGCAGCATACCGGCGATGGTCGCCGAGAGGAAGTTGGCCAGCGTGCCCGCGAGCATGGCGCGGAAACCGAGCCGCGCGAGGTCGGCCTTGCGCTCCGGCACCAGGGCACCGATGCCGCCGATCTGGATGCCGACCGAGGCGAAGTTGGCGAAGCCGGCGAGCGCGAAGGATGCGATCGTGAATGACCGCGGGTCGAGGGAGGTCTTCAACTGGCCGAGTTCGGCATAGGCGATGAACTCGTTGAGGACGGTGCGGGTGCCGAGCAGGCTGCCGACGACGGTGCTGTCGGCCCAACTGACGCCCATGACCCAGGCGACGGGGCGGCCGATCCAGCCCAGCACGGCCTGGAGATTTTCGGGCATCCAGGGGAGCCATCCGTGCACGAGGCCGAAGGCGCCGTTCACCAGGGCCACCAGCGCCACGAAGGCGATGAGCATGGCGATGACGTTGAGCATGAGGTGCAGGCCCTCACTGGTGCCGCGCGCCGCCGCCGCCACCAGGTTCACGTCGGTCCGGGGGACGTCGAGGTTGACGTTGCCGAAGGTCTCGGGATGGCCGTCCTCGGGCTCGAAGATCTTCGCCATCATGATCGTGCCCGGTGCGGTCATGATCACGGCGGTGAGCAGGTGCTTCGCATCAACGCCGAAGGCGATGTAGGCCACCATGATGGAGCCGGAGATGTGCGCCATGCCCGCCGTCATGACCGTCATGAGCTCCGAGCGCGTCAGGTTGGGCAGGAAGGGCCGGATGGTGAGCGGCGCCTCGGTCTGTCCCATGAAGATGGACGCGGCGACATCGAGGCTCTCGGCGCCGGAGGTCTTCATCAGCTTCGACATGACGACGGCGAGCACCCCGACGATGGCCTGCATCACGCCGAGGTAGTACAGGATCGCGAAGAGGGCCGAGACGAAGATGATTGCCGGCAGCACCTGGAACGCGAAGACCACACCGAAGCTGGAATACTGCTTGCCCAGTTCACCAAAGACGAACTGGCTGCCCTGATAGCTGTAGCCGAGGATGGTGGTGACCACGTCGCCCAGCTTGCGGAAGAGGGCCTGTCCCGCGGGAATGCGCAGGACGAAGATGGCGAAGAGGAGCTGGAGCGCGAATCCCCAGGCGACGACGCCCCAGGGAATCTGGCGGCGGTTGCGGGAGCAGAGGACGGCGATGGCGATGAAGACGGCGAGCCCGAGAAGGCCGCGGAAGCGCTCGACCAGGGGAAGGCCGTCGGTCACCGGATCGCGGCCAGCTCGTCGCGCACCGACGCGACCAGGCGTTCCCGCTCGGGCCAGGGGAGAAACGCCGACTCGAAACCAGTCAGGATCATGCGATCGATGTCCGGCCGGGTGAAGCCCAGCGCGGTATGCGCCAGCCAGTACTCGTCGGTGAGCGACACGCCGCACATGAGCCAGCTGTCGGTGCAGAGCGTCACGGCGAGGCCGCGATCGAAGTAGTCGCGCACGGGATGCGCGGCCGCCACCTTGACCGCGTGGGTCTGCAGGTTGCTGGTGATGGCGACCTCGAGCGGGATCCGCCGGTCGCGCACATGGTCGCGGAGGCGCGGGTCCTCGTACAGCCGGGTGCCGTGCCCGATGCGGTCGGCATGACACCGATCGATCGCCTCGGCGATCGACTCGGCGCCGGCGGCCTCGCCGGCATGCACGGTGATCCCGAGCCGGCCCGCCCGGGCCACGTCGAACGCCGCGGCGTGCACGCCGCAGGGACGCCCCGCCTCGCCGCCGGCGAGGTCGAACGCCACCACGCCCTGGTCACGGAAGCGCACCGACGCTTCGGCGATGCGGAGGGACACCTCCGGGGCGTAGTGGCGCAGCGAGCAGTTGATCACCCGGGCGACCACGCCGAAGTCCCGCTCGCCGCGCGCCAGGCCGCGGAGCTCGGCGGCGATCGCCCCGTCGAGCGACAGGCCACCCTTGGTGCTCAGGTGGGGGCAGTAGCGCACCTCGAGGTAGCGCACGTTGTCGCGGCCGGCGTCCTCGCACATTTCGTACGCTACGCGCTCGATGGCGTCGGGCGCCTGCAGCACCGCGACGGTGATGTCGAACTTCTTCAGGAACTCCTCGAGGTCATGCGCATGATCCACCCGCATGAACGCCCGGATGACGTCGGGATCAGCCGAGGGAAGCGAGGTGCCGGTAGCGCGGGCGAGGTCGATCAGGGTCTCGGGGCGGAGCGAGCCATCGAGGTGTACGTGGAGTTCGGCCTTGGGCAGGAGCGCGATTACTTCACGCGTCAGCATTGGGCAATGACTTGAGGGCTTGAGGACTTGAAGGCTTGAGGACACGGAGGATCGAGCCCGGGCCCACTGGCTCGGTGGGGGAGATTTCGATTCCCCTCGCGTCAGTCACACGGGCGGTGCCCGCCAGCAGTGCGGCGCCCAGGTTGGCATCGAACGCGGTGACGGCGTCGGCGACGGTGGCGGGGGTGGCGACGTCCACCGGCTTCTCGTTCACGAAGAGGCGCACGGCGTTCACTTCTCCTTCGGCACGAACGTCGTGGTGGTCGGGGCACGCACCGGCTGGGCGAGGCGCCTCAGGTAGAGCTCCAGCACCTCGAGGTCGCCCATCGACTCGCGCTGCTGCGGCCTGCCCACGAGCATGCCGTAGCCGCTGCCGCCGCGCGCGAGGACATCGCTGACGGCGAGGCGGTAGGTGTCACCGTCCCGGAGCTTCTGCTTCGCGGGCAGCGCCACCTGCGTCACCCGCTGCCCCGGGGGCCGCGTGCTGTCCCACGTGACGGTCATGCCGGCGACGTGCGCGGTGGGCGTTCCCGTCTCCAGCACATGCTCGAGGACCGCCCGAAGCTCCGCCCCGCTCAGGAACAGCACCACGATACGATCGCCATGGGGCTGCACCGCGAACAGGTTCTCGTACGTCACCGCGCCGGAGGGGAGGCTCGCATGCATGGCGCTGTTGTTCACCAGGGAGACATCGGCGCGGAGGAGGTTGCGCTGTGCGTCGGCGATGAACGTGCCGAGCGGGTACTGACCGTCGGCCTGCCCCTGGTCGAGCGGCTGCGCCAGCGTGGCGACCTGCCGGGTGGCGAGCGGCGTGACCTGCTTCCGCACCTGGTAGGTGAGCTCACCCAGCGCGCTGTCGGGGCTGACCTGGTCGGCGAAGGCGGTGCGCACGTCGATGGTCCCGCGGACGCCGCCGTCGGCGCGACGCACGAGATCGGTGACGCCGATGGCAGCACCGCTGCTCCGGGCCTCGATGATGGGGATGCCGTTCACCTCGGTGGCCAGCCGCGTGTGGGTGTGGCCGGCGACGATCAGGTCCACCGACCCGGCGGGCAGCTGCTTCGCGAGGTCGACGATCTCCCCGGTGCAGCCCGACTGGTCACAGGCGCCGCCCTCATGCGCCAGCAGGATGGTGACGCTGGGGCGCTTCGCCTTCACCTCGTCGAGCACGTCGGCGATGGCGGGCAGCCCGCTCCGCCAGCGGAGCCCGGCGGTGTTCCCGGCGTGCGCCGCGCTCCCGGTGCTGGCGGCCATGTAGCCGATGACGGCGACGCGCAGGGTATCGACCTGGAGCATGGTCCACGGCGCTACCCAGTCGGGCCGCCTGCCGGTGGCCGAGTCGACCAGGTTGGCCGCGAGCCAGGGATACTTCGACTCGCTCATGCGGGCGCGCAGCGTATCGACGCCCCAGTCGAGGTCGTGGTCCCCGATCACGGCGGCGGCGATCTTCATCCGGTTCATCGCCTGGATGGCGGGGCGCCCGTAGAGGAGGTTCGACTCGAGCGTGCCCTGCATTGCGTCGCCGGCGTCGAGCCGGATGGTGGGACAGCGGCACTGCGCGGTGGCGGTATCCATCATGGCATCGAGGACGGCGACGCCGCCCACCGGGCGCCCGTCCGACGTGGACGCCGCCTGCGGGAAGAGCGCGCCGTGCAGGTCGTTCAGGCTCAGCACCCGCAGCAGCACTGAGTCACGCATGCGCGCCGCGCGGGGGCGGGCATCGGCCGCCGTCCCGAAGAGCAACCGCACCTGCTGGTCCGCGGCGGGCGGCACGACGCGCCAGTCCTTCTCGGCGTAGTCGGCGGGATCGAGCACCTTCTTCTGTTCGACCGCCGCAATGAGCAGGTCGCGAATGCCCTCGTTCCGATCGTACACGACAGGCGCCCCGGCGATGACGTCGTAGCCGCCGGACCCGGTGGCCCTTTGGCTGTTGACCGCCATGGTGAAGCTGTCGGCGGGCGCCACCTCAGCGCCCCTGTAGCGCAGGTTGCGAATGCGCGACCCGACCGGCTGCGACAGGTCGATGTCGTAGGCGACGCCGCTTACGATGTCAAAGCTGTTGCCGGGAATGGCGCTACTGATGCCGATCTTCCCGTCTCGGAGCGTGTAGTACTTCGCACTCTGCTCGAGGTAGGCACGGAGCTGCGCGCCGGTGATGCGGACGGCCTTGAGCGTGTACTCGTAGGGATAGATACCGGCGATCTGGCCCCGGGAAATGTCGCCCTCACCGATACCGCCCTCGAGCCGGAACACCGACGTCGCCGAGAGCTGGGCGCCGCTCTTCTGCCGCTGCACGGCGTTGACCCAGTTGATGAGCGGCGTGGGGCCGGTGCGACCGTAGCGGGCCGGCATGGCGGCGGTGGCCCGGCCGATCGGGGTGCCGAGCCACCGCCGGGCATCGTCGCCAGGACCGGCGAGCAGGTTCTGGATGCGCTGGTTGACGGGTACGTCGGCCAGGGGGACGAGCTCGGGAACGATGGAGATGACCTTCCATCGCCCGCCGCCGGTGCGCTCCAGCAGCACGTGGGTCACACTGAGCGACTGGGCCCAGAAGTTGGGCTGGGTGAAGTGGGTGCGACCGATGACCGAGTCGCGCAGCTCCTTGTGGCTGTGCCCCACGACGACGAGATCGGGTGCGTCGGGGCCCCGAGCCAGCGCAGCGGCGGCGTGCTCCGGCCCGATGCCGGTGGTGTCGTAGCTGGAGGGCGCGTCGAGTCCGCTGTGCGCGATCATCACCGAGAGGTCGGCCGCAAGGCGCATCTGGCGGGCGACGGCCGGCGCCGACGGCGCGATGGCGGTGACGCGGACCTGCCCAGCCAGTTGAGCCCGGTCCCAGAGCATCACGCCGGGCGTGGTGAAGCCGCCTACCGCCACGCGGATGGGACCGCGGCGGATGACCGCATGCGAGGGGAAGAGCAGCGTGTCTGCGGGGACCGTCCAGATGTTGCCGCTCACATACTTGAACTTGGCACCCGACGCGGCGCTCAGGAGGAACGGGACGCCGAAGTCGAAATCGTGGTTGCCGGGCGTGGCGGCGTCGTACCCCATGGCATTCATCGCATTGATGATGGGATGGGGCGTCTGGGGCTCCTTCGCCAGGAAGGCGGCGAAGGGGTTGCCCTGCAGGAGGTCTCCGGCGTCGACCAGCACGACCTGTTCGGGGTACCGTCTCCGGAGGGAGTCGACGATGGTCGCGGCCCGGGTGAGGCCGCCCTGGAACGGGCGCTCAAGCGCATAGTCCCAGGCGGTGGCGTTTCCGTGCACGTCCGTGGTGGCCACGATGACGACGCGGGCGGTATCGGCCTGAGCGGCGAAGCTGAGGCAGGCCAACAGGATGGCTTGGACCATTGTGAGGTAATATCCCCGGTTGGGGGGGCAGGTGGAAGCCGCCGGGCAGCCTGCGGCCGGAACGCCGGATGTCGCAATCGTGTAACCGCTCTTGCCACGGAGTCGGGGGGGAGCGTATTCGTTTCCCCGTATATGCCGCCACCCTCGCCCACGGAGCTGTTGCAGGCGGTCGCCGAACCGACCCGGCTGCGGATCCTCAATTGCCTGGCAGCGGCGCCCCTCTTCGTGGCCGACCTGCAGGAAGTGCTGGCGCTGCCGCAGCCGACGGTATCCCGGCACCTGCAGATCCTGCGGAAGGCGGACCTGGTGCGGGACACGCCGATCACGCCGTTCGTGTTGTACCGCCTCAAGCGTGGTGCCGGGCCGCTGGCGAAGATGCTGGACTCGATCCTGTCGGCACTGGCGGAGCTGGAGCCGACCCGTTCGGAACGGATCCGGGCGCGCGCGCGCAGCCGGGCCGAGTACATGACTCGCGTGAGCGAAGCGGCGACCGATGAGCCGGTGAGAGGAGAGCGATGACACACCGCATTCTCGTGGTGGACGATGAGCCGGATATCACCGCGCTCGTGGCGTACCACCTGGCGAAGACCGGGTACCGGGTCTCCACCGCCAGCAACGGCGCCGACGCGCTGCGCTCGGCGCGGGAGGAGCGTCCCGATATCGTGGTGCTCGACCTGATGTTGCCGGGGCTGTCGGGCTACGAGGTGCTGGCCGAGCTGCGGAAACGGGAGGAGACGCGCGACGTGGGCGTGATCCTGCTGACGGCGCGGCGGGAGGAGGCGGACCGGATCAAGGGCCTTTCGCTCGGGGCGGATGATTACCTGACCAAGCCGTTCTCCCCGCATGAACTGGCCTTGCGAGTCGCCGCGTTGCTGCGGCGGCTGGCGTCGCCGGCGGTGTCGGGCGGGTCCACGATGGCGGCGGGCCCGATCACCATTGACCGGGCAGCGCACAAGGTGATGCTCGACGGGCAGGAGTTGCAGCTCACGTCCACCGAGTTCAAGCTGCTGCTCACGCTGCTGGAGCGCCGCGGGCGGGTGCAGACCCGGCCGCAGCTCCTCGAGACGGTGTGGGAGGCACAGCCCGACATCCAGACCCGCACGGTGGACATGCACGTGCAGCGGCTTCGCACCAAGCTCGGTGAGCACGGCCCGCTGATCGAGACGGTCCGCGGCTTCGGCTATCGCTTCCGGGGCACCGACAAGGTGGGCAAGACCCGTTGAAGTTCGCCGGACGGCTCGTCGCTGGTACCGTCGTCGTCCTCTTCTTCACCGTCGCCATCCTGGTGTGGACCGCGGGGCGGTCGCTGCAGCGCAACCTGGAGGACGAACTCGAGCGGAGCCTGCAGCTCGAGGCGCGCCTGGTTGACGCCGCGGTCACCGCGTCGGGCAAGCCCACCGATGTGCTCCACGGACTCGAGCGCCGCAGCTCCCATCGCATCATGCTCTTCAATCGCGCCGGCGACATTGTCGCGTCGGGCGACACGGCACGCCCGGGCAACCCGCTCGTGGACGAGGCGGCGTTCCCGGAGCTGCAGGCAGCGCTGTCGGGCGGGGCGGGGCGTGACGTCCGGCGAGCGGATGCGATCTCGCCGCTGGAAATGCACGTCGCCATCCCGACAGTGGATGGCGCGGTGCGGGTGTCGACGAGCATGGCCCAGGTGGATGACATCGTGCGGAAGGCGCGGCGGGCGATGCTGGGGGCGGCACTCATCGCGCTGCTGCTGGGATCGGGGCTGGCGTTCGTGGCGGGGCGGTCGATTGCGCAGCCGCTGAGCGACCTCGCCGCCGCGGCGCGCGCCATCGCCAGCGGGTCCCTGCCCCGCTTTCCGCGCTCGGGCATTCCCGACATCGACACGCTGGTGCAGGCGGTGCGGCAGATGCATCGCCAGCTCGACGAGCGGTTCGGCCAGCTGAAGAACGAGCAGTCGGCGTCGGCGGCGCTGGTGGAATCGATGCTCGAGGGCGTCATCGCGGCCGATGGTCGGGGCCGGATCACCACGGCGAACGCCGCCGCCAGGCGCCTGCTGGGATACCAGCCGGAGCAACCGCTGCCGGATGTGCGGCAGCTGTTCCGCTCCAAGTCGGCTCGCGAGGTCGTGACCGCCGTGCTCGACGGCGAGGCGGTGCAGGATCGCCAGCTCGACCTCGACGGCAGCACCCTGCTGGTCAACGCCCGGCCGCTGGAGAACGACGGCGCGGTGCTGGTGCTGCACGACCTCACGGAGTTGCGGCGGCTGGAGACGGTGCGGCGCGACTTCGTGGCCAACGTGTCGCACGAGCTCAAGACGCCGCTCACCTCGATCTCGGGCTACACCGAAACGCTGCTCACCGACACGCCGGATGCGGCCACCGGTCGCGAATTCCTCACGATCATCCTCAGCAACGCGCACCGGATGCAGCGACTGGTGGACGACCTGCTCGACCTCGCGCGCATCGAGTCGGGCCGGTGGCAGCCGAGAGTGGACACGGTGGACGTGGCGGCGGCAGCCCGCGACGTCTGGGCCACGCTCGCGGACCGGGCCGCCCTGCGGGCGACACGATTCGCGGTGCGGGTCGAGCCCGGGGCCGCGAGCCTCGAGGCGGATCCCGACACGGTGCGCCAGGTGCTGACCAACCTGATCGACAATTCGCTGCGCTATGTCGGCACTGGGGGGCAGGTGACGTTCGTGGCCCGCGCCACCGAGAGTGGCGTGGAACTGAGCGTGGCTGACAACGGGGCGGGTATGACCTCCGAGCACCTGCCCCGGATCTTCGAGCGGTTCTACCGGGCCGATCCGTCGCGCTCGCGCGAGGAGGGAGGCACCGGGCTCGGCCTGTCGATCGTGAAGCACCTGGTGGAGGCGCACGGCGGGCGGGTGTCGGCGGAGAGCACGCTCGGGGTGGGGACGACGATCCGGTGCTGGTTTCCGAGAACCGCAACTGCGTGAAGAGGAACTGCGACGGCGTGAGGAGGAACGGCGACGGCGCGAGGAGGAACGGCAACTGCGGTGAGATTGTTACCTGACGATCAGGCGGTTGTGGTCATTGGGGTTGACCTTGCATGGCATGACAAATCCTTCGAACGGCACGACGCCCTCGCGCGCTGAAGTCCGGGTGCGCGGCCCCCTCGATACCTCCGCCGTCGATCACCTGCTCACCCGCATTGCCCAGGCGCCGGGCGCCGAGCCGGTGCTCGTGGATTGCTCCGGGGTGTCGAGCGTCGATCCGGTCGGTACCGCACGGCTCTGGGTGCTGGCGCGGGAACTGGAACTGACGGGTCGGGTGCTCCGGATCATCGGGCTGCCGGAGCGGTTCATCCGGCGGTTGCGGCTGCACCCGGTGCTCCGGTTCGTGGAGCAGGAGGACAGCGTGTTCACCGACCCGTTTGTGGCGGCGGGGAGTTCGCGCTAGATCCTTCGCTGCGCTCAGGATGACAGGTCAGCGCTCAGGATGACAGGTCAGCGCTCAGGATGACAGGTCAGCGCTCAGGATGACAGGTCAGCGCTCAGGATGACCGCGCAGCGCTCAGGATGACAAGTCAGCGCTCAGGATGACCGGTCAGCGCTCAGGATGACAGGTCAGTAGTTGAACTGTGCCTGCAGTCGCATGGTGCTCCCCTCCTGGCGGTTATCCCGGTTCAACGCATCCTCGAACGTCCGGTCGGAGAACATGTACGCCGCCGTCATCGTAAGGCCCCGCAGCACGAGGTACTGCACCCCGACTTCCAGTTCCTTCACCAGGTAGGAGCGCGCATCGAGCTCGTTCTTCTTGCCGCCGTTGTAGTACTGCCAGCGGGCATAGGGAAAGACCAGCCGGTGCAGCAGCATCGCACGATACATCGCCGTCACGTAGCCACCATTGAGCGGTCGCTCCGCGATCGTGTTGGCGACCGGGTCGTAGGACGGTCCCGTGCCCCAGGTCCATTCCGCCTGCAGGCCGAACGGCATGGGGGCGAGAAACATGCTGAGCGCGACCCGCTGGTCGAGGAACTCACCCTCCGTCGGGGCGATGACACCCGGCGTCCGCAGGAACAGCGGGAGCACATACTTGCCGGTGTATCCCTGCACGCCGAGTTCGAGGATCTGGTGATGCGGCAGGCGGAACGGGTAGCTCACGCGAATTCCGACATGCTTGTTGTCGTTGAGCTCGCCCCGGGTGATGCTCTGGCCGTTGTAGACGCCCAGCATCACGATGCCGTAGTCGCCCTCGCCCTTGAAGTTGTTCTCGACCAGCTCGCGCAGCTCCTTCCGCGCGGGTGCCGTGCCCCAGATCGCGAAGAGGCCTACATCACGTTCGCCCGGCGCGCCGCTCGAGATGGCGTCGGACCGGTCGAATGGCAATCGGACGCTACTCGACTGCAGGTTGTCGAAGCCGTACGGTACCTTGGCCAGGCCGAGTCGGGCCTGGCCGGTATGCGCCTTGTCGGCGAACACATCGCCGTACAGGTCCCGCATCTGGAGGAAGTTGAAGTCATTGGCCACGCTGGTGACGAGGTCGGCCTCGAGCTTCAGTTGCACCTGGTCGGACAGCCCACCCTGAATGATGACGCGCGCCCGGCGGATCGAGATGCCGCCCGGATACCCGACCGAGCGGTCGCACGCGGGGCAGAAAAGCAGGGGATTCGTGGCGAAGAGCCGGTTGTAACGTACCTGCGCGTACCCCCGGATGAGGATGCGATCGTACCATTTCTTCGGGACAACCGGCGTCGGCTGCGAATCGGGCCTTGCAACGGGGACCGCTGGCTGGGAGTCGGGCTTCTGGGCCTGGGCCGCGAGCGTTCCGGGCAGGATCATGGCGGTGAGCACCGCGAGGCGGGCCGCCCGGCGCGCAACCATCGGAAATTTCACGGGTTCTCCACGCATTTTTGGTGTCGTTACCTGAACGTGACAAATTGACGTGCGGTCCGTGACACGGCAACTTTGCTTTGAGTCTTGTTACACAAGCCGTCACCCTCAAGGAGCCCCGATGCGGGTCCACTCGCGCAGTCTCCCGTCGTTGGTTCTGGTCGCCAGCACCCTCCTGGTCGCTGCCTGTAGCGGCGACAAGGCGAAGGATCCGACCGCGACGAGCGGGGCGGCGCCCAGCGCGACCTCCGCGGTGGCGCTGACCGGCGCCGGCGCCACCTTCCCGAACCCGATCTACACCAAGTGGTTCGACACCTACGCCAAGGCAACCGGAGTCCGGATCAACTACCAGTCGATCGGGTCGGGCGGCGGGATCCGGCAGTTCACCGAGGGCACGGTGGACTTCGGCGCCACCGACGGGCCGATGTCAAACGAGCAGATGGCCGCGGTGAACGGGAACGTGCTCCACGTACCGACGGTGCTGGGCGCCGACGTGCTGACCTACAACCTCCCGGCCATCGGTGCCACCAAGCTGGTGCTCGATGGCGACGCGATCGCCGGGGTCTTCCTCGGTCGGATCACCAAGTGGAACGATCCCAAGCTTGCCGCGCTCAACCCCGGCCTCAAGCTGCCGAACACCGACGTGATCGTGGTGCACCGGTCGGACGGCTCGGGGACGTCGTTCATCTTCACCGACTACCTGTCCAAGGTGTCGCCCGAATGGAAGGCCAAGGTGGGTGCGGCGACGGCGGTGAACTGGCCGATCGGTCTGGGCGGCAAGGGGAACGAGGGGGTGACGCAGCAGGTGAAGCAGACCGAGGGCGCGATCGGCTATGTCGAGCTCATCTACGCCGAGTCGAATGGCCTGGCGTTCGCCGACCTGAAGAACGCCGCCGGTGCCACCGTCACCCCGAACCTGAAGTCGGTCACGTCGGCGGCGCAGAGCGCGCACTTCGCGCCCGACACCGACTTCCGGGTGTCGATCACCAATGCGCCCGGCGCCGACGCCTACCCGATCGCGTCGTTTACCTGGCTCCTGATCAAGCCGAACAACCCTGACGCGGCTAAGTCAAAACAAATCAACGACTTCATTGCCTGGATGCTGTCGCCGGACGCGCAACGGATGGCGGCCGACCTGCAGTACGCGCCCCTGCCGGTACCGCTGATCGAACTGATCCAGAAGCGGGTGGGGGGCTGAGCCAGGCGGGAGACGGGAGACGGAAGACGGGGGACGGGAGACGGGAGACGGGAGGCGGGAGACGGAAGACGGGAGACGGGAGACGGGAGACTGGTGTAGTTACACATCCGTTACATATCCGTGACAGGACCGGACCCGGCGGCAGGTACGTTTTTACCCGATGCCTACCGCCGTATCTGCCCCCCGCGCCGCCGCCGCTCCAACCGGGGGGGCGTTCTCGCTTGAGCACGCGAGTCGCGGCGACCGGGTCTTCAAGGCCCTGCTCACCCTCGCGGCGGCCGCGATCCCGGTCCTCCTGGGCTTCCTGGTCTATGAACTTTGGGTCGGGTCGGCACTGGCCCGACAGACCTTCGGCCTGAGCTTCGTCACCACCAGCGAATGGGACCCGGTCGCCGACAAGTTCGGGGCGCTGCCCCTGATCTTCGGCACCCTGCTCTCCTCGCTCCTTGCCCTGCTCATCGCCGTGCCGCTCTCGCTCGGCGTCGCCATCTACCTCACCGAGTTTGCCCCGCGTGCCCTGCGCCAGCCGATCGCCAACCTGATCGGCCTGCTCGCAGCGATCCCGAGCGTGGTTTACGGCCTGTGGGGCATCTTCGTCCTGATCCCGTTCCTGCGCGCCACGGTGTTCCCGGCGCTCAAGGGTGTCTTCGGGTTCCTGCCGTTCTTCGAGGGACCGATCTACGGACCCTCGATGCTCTCGGCCAGCATCATCCTGGCCATCATGATCATGCCGTACGTCATGTCGGTGTCGCGTGAGGTGCTGCTGGCGGTGCCGGGCAGCCAGCGTGAAGCGGCCCTGGCCCTGGGCGCCACGCGTTGGGAGGCGGTGGTGACGGCGGTGGTGCCGTACGCCCGCACCGGCATCATGGGTGCCATCATCCTGGGGCTCGGGCGCGCCCTGGGCGAGACGATGGCGGTGACGATGCTCATCGGGAACCGGCACGAGATCGCCGCGTCCCTCTTCGCCCCGGGCTACACCATGGCCGCCGCGATCGCGAACGAGTTCGCCGAGGCGGCGACGCCGATGCACTTCTCCGCGCTCACGTACGTCGCGTTCACGCTATTCGTGGTGACGGTGCTGGTGAACGCCGGTGCGCGACTGCTCATCTGGCGCGTGGCGCGCGGGTCGGGCGCCGGCAGCTCGGCCCTCTGACATGAACCGGCGCCTCTTCCGCCGCCTCAAGAGCAACGTCATGACCAGCGTGCTGATGGCCTGCGTGCTCGCCGCGGTGCTGCCGCTGCTGTTCATCCTCGGTACGCTGCTGGTGAAGGGTGCCAGCAGCCTGTCGCTCGACTTCTTCACGAAGATGCCCGTGCCCGCCGGCGAGACCGGCGGCGGCGTGGCGCACGCGATCGTGGGGACGCTGCTCATGGTCGGCACGGCCTGCCTCATCGGCATCCCCGTCGGCGTTGGCGCCGGCGTGTTCGCCTCGGAGTATCCCGGCAACCGCCTCGCGGTGCTGACGCGGTTCGTGGCCGACGTGCTCAACGGCACCCCCTCGATCGTGATCGGCGTGTTCGCCTGGACCTGGATCGTGGCGCGCCAGAAACACTTCTCCGGCTTCGCCGGCAGTGTCGCCCTGGCCATCCTCATGGTGCCGATGGTCATGCGCACCACCGAGGAGATCATCAAGCTGGTGCCGCACTCGCTGCGCGAGGCGGCGCTGGCCCTGGGCTACCAGCGCTGGCGCACCACGCTGCAGATCGTGCTCCTCACCGCCCTGCCGGGCATCATGACCGGCGCCCTGCTCGCGGTGGCCCGCATCGCCGGCGAAACGGCGCCCCTGCTCTTCACCGCACTCGGCAGTCAGTACATGGGGACGAACCTCAACCAGCCGATGGCCGCGCTCCCGCTCACCGTCTACACCTACGCCACCGGCCCGTATGAGGAGTGGCATCGCTACGCCTGGGCGGCGGCGCTGGTGCTCATCCTGCTGGTGTTCGTCCTCAGCATCGGGGCGCGCCTGGCGACGCGCCGCATGGCGAGGCTCGGTGGTTGAGGCCACAGCGGCCCCGGTGGCGACCGGCGCAGCGCCCCTCGCGCCCGCCGACGCGCGCCCGCGCCTGGAGACCGACAAGCTCTCGGCGATGTACGGGAAGTTCACGGCGGTGAAAAACGTGTCGATGGCGTTCGCGCCAAACCGGGTGCACGCGCTCATCGGCCCGTCCGGCTGCGGCAAGTCCACCTTTTTGCGCACGCTCAACCGGATGCACGAGATGTCGGAGGGCGGGTGGATCACGGGTCGGGTGCTGCTCGACGGCGAGGATGTCTACGGGTCGCGCGTGAGCGCGATGCAGCTGCGGAAGCGGGTGGGGATGGTGTTCCAGCGGCCCACGCCCTTCCCCACCATGACGATCTTCGAGAACGTGGCCGCCGGCATGCGGGTCAGCGGCCGGATACGGCCCGCGGAGCTGCAGGAGAAGGTGGAGCGGGCGCTGGAGCAGGCCGGGCTCTGGAACGAGGTCAAGGATCGCCTGCGCCAGAGCGCGATGGCGCTGTCGGGCGGGCAGCAGCAGCGACTGTGCATCGCGCGCACCATTGCGCCGGCACCCGAGGTGGTGCTGCTCGATGAGCCCACGTCGTCGCTCGATCCGCAGGGCACCCAGCGCATCGAGGAGCTGCTCTACCAGCTCAAGCGCGACTTCACCATCGTGATCGTCACCCACAACATGCAGCAGGCGGCGCGAGTGTCCGACACCACCAGTTTCTTCTACCTGGGGACGCTGGTCGAGACCGGTGCCACCCGCCAGATCTTCACCGCCCCCCGCGAAGAGCAGACAGAGGCGTACATTACGGGGCGTTTCGGATGACCACCGCGATCGAGACCCAAGCGATCATGACCAGCGCGCCCAGGCCCACGTTCACGCCCCGTGCGCCCTCTGCAGGCGAGGGCCCCGCGGCGGCTGCGATCACCGTCCGCGATTTCCACTTCGCGTACGGCAAGCGCGACGTGCTGAAGAACCTGAACTTCGTCATTCCCCGGCGCGCGGTGACAGCCATCATCGGGCCCTCCGGCTGCGGCAAGTCGACCTTCCTGCGCTCGGTCAACCGGCTCAACGACTTGATCCCGGGCACGCGCCATCGCGGCGACATCCTGGTGGACGGCCTGTCGGTCTTCGATCGCAGCACCGACCTCGTGGTGCTGCGGCAGCGGGTCGGCATGGTGTTCCAGCGCCCCAACCCGTTCCCCAAGTCGATCTTCGACAACGTGGCGTATGGTCCGTCGCTCAACGCGCTGGTCCCGAAGGGCGACCTGCCCGACCTGGTGGAGAAGTGCCTCCGGCACGCCGCCCTCTGGGACGAGGTGAAGGACCGGCTCGAGAGCCCGGGCACCGGGCTCTCCGGCGGGCAGCAGCAGCGGCTCTGCATCGCCCGGGCGCTCGGCAACAACCCCGAGGTCCTGCTGATGGACGAACCCTGCTCGGCGCTCGACCCGATCGCCACCCAGCGGATCGAGGAGCTGATCCGGACGCTCAAGCGGGACTATACGATTGTCATCGTGACGCATAACATGCAGCAGGCGGCGCGCGTGTCCGACTACACCGCCTTCTTCGACCAGGGCGAGCTGATCGAGTACAGCGAGACCGAGCGTATCTTCACGGCCCCGTCCAGTCCGCGGACCGAGGCCTACATCACCGGGAGATTCGGATGAGCTTCGAGACGCACCGCCACTTCCATGACGAGCTGAGCGCCGTCAAGGTGCGCCTGCTGACCATGTCGGGCGAGGCCGAAGCCGCGCTGGGCCTGGCGGTGGAGGCGCTGCTGGAGCGCGACGCCGCGAAGGCCCATCACGTCATCGTCAACGACCGAGCCATCGACAACATGGAGATGGAGGTGGAGGAGCAGTGCATCAACCTCCTCGCCCTCCAGCAGCCGATGGCGCGCGACCTGCGCATGCTCACCTCTGCGCTCAAGATCGCCAACGACCTGGAGCGCGTGGGCGACCACGCCGTCAACATCGCCCAGTCCGCCGCGCGACTCGCCGAGGCCCGCGCCATCGCCCCGGAGCCCGAGATCATCGAGATGGCGCGCCTCTCGCGCGAGATGCTCTCCGACGCGCTCGAGGCGTTCATTCGCGGCGATGCCGCCGCCGGCCGTGACGTCTGCCTGCGCGACGACAAGGTCGATGCCCTGCACCGCTCGGTGTTCCGCATCCTCCTCACCCACATGATGGAAGACCCGCACACTATCAGCACCGGGATGGAGCTCTTCCTCGTCAGCCGCAACCTGGAGCGCGTCGCCGACCTCGCCACCAACATCGGCGAGGACGTCGTGTTCCTGGTCGAGGGCAAGTCCATCAAGCACCACGCCGAGGACCGGGGCGAGGACCGACCCGTGCCGATGCGTCACCTGGTATCCGAGTGAACGAGGGCACGCTCGCGGTGCTGCCGGGGTCCGAGGGCGCGCCAGCCCTGGCCGGCGGCGGACGCGAGCGGCTCGCCGCGCTGGACGTCGGCTCCAACTCCATCCGCCTGCTCGTCGCCGAATACGATCCCGTGGGCGGCCTCACCGTGGTGGATGAGGTCAAGGACCAGCCGCGCCTGGCCCAGGGCGTCGCCGCCACCGGCCTGCTCGACGCCGGCGCCGTGGAGCGCGCCGTGGCCGGCCTGGCGCGCATGCGGGTGGTCTGCCAGCGGCGCGGCGTGCGGCGCATCGCCGCCGTGGCCACCTCGGCGGTGCGCGAGGCCTCCAACGGCGAGGAGTTCGTCCAGCGGGTCCGCGACGAGCTCGGTATTCCGCTCCGTGTCATCGACGCCGAGACCGAGGCCGCGCTCTCCTGGCGCTCGGTGGCGCATCATTTCCGCATGGACGGCGCCCGCACCATCGTCGCCGATATCGGCGGCGGAAGCCTCGAGCTGATCGGCGCCGTCGATGGCCTGGTGGAATCGCTCTGCTCCCTGCCGCTCGGCGCCGTGCGCCTCACCGAGACCCACCTGAGCGGTCGCAAGGACCCGCGCCGTGAAGTCGAGGCGCTCCGGCGGCACGTGCGGAAGGTGCTGCGGAAGGGCTTCCCCTGGCGGGAGTGGAACAACCCGGTGTTCATCGGATCGGGCGGCACCTTCACCAACCTGGGCCGGATGGCCATCGGTCGCCGCGGGCTCCCGGTGCCCGACAGCATTCATGGCACCAATGTCCCCACGAGCGAGGTGGAGCAGCTCCTCGAGTGGCTCTGCACCCGCACTCCGGAGCAGCGCCACAGCGTCGTGGGGCTCAATCCGGAGCGCGCGGACATCATCCTCGCCGGGCTCGCCGTCACTGCCGAACTGCTCGACCTCGCCGATGCCCGCAGCGTCACCGTCAGTGCCTTCGGACTGCGCGAGGGCCTCCTGCTGGAAATGGCGGGCGCCACCACGCCCGCCGGCGGTGACCCACTCCGCGCGCTGCGCGAGTTCGTCGAGCGCTGCCAGGGCGACCGGCGCCACGTGGAACAGGTGCGCTACCTCGCCCTCCAGCTCTACGACCAGCTCGGCGAGGTGCTCGGCTGCACCCCGGAAGAGCGCCCGCTGCTCGAGGCGGCGGCCCTGCTGCACGACGTCGGCCAGCTCGTGAGCTACCGGCGCCACCACCAGCACAGCTACCAGCTCATCATGCACGCCGACCGGCTGCCGCTCGCGCCGCGCGACCGCGCCATCGTGGCCCTGGTGAGCCGCTATCACCGCAAGAGCGGGCCCAAGAAGAAGCACCCGGAATTCGGCGAACTCGAGTCGCCGGATCAGGCGATCGTGCGCCGCATTGCCAGCCTGCTGCGCCTCGCCGACGGCCTCGACCGCGGCCACACCGCGGTGGTGGAGACGGTGCAGAGCGAGCTGACCAACGACCGCCTCACCGTTCGGGTGGGGCCGCGGCTGGCGAATGCGGACCTGTCGCTGGAATTGTGGGGCGCGGAGCGGAAGAGCGATGTGCTGGCGAAGCTGCTGGAGCGGGAGGTGGAGGTCGTAACCGCGGCGTCATCCTGAGGGAACGGTCATCCTGAGCGAACGGTCATCCTGTGCGCAGCGAAGGATCGGCGTGCCGCCCAGCGATCCATCGCTGCGCTCAGGTTGACCGGTCCCACAGGCTTACGCCGCGGGTACGACCTCCCCCACCCCCGCCCCCACCTTAGCCAGC
>JANNSD010000058.1:0-13059 GCA_031402225.1 Gemmatimonadota bacterium
AGATCGGTGAGAGGCGCAGCAGGAACACGATGCGCCGGCCATCGCGCCCGATGGCCCGGTCGATGGCCGCGAACCGTGCATCGCCCCGCACGGCCTGCTCTACCCGGGCGCGCGCGGCGTAGCGCGCGACCAGAAAGGCGAGCGTGGCGCCCACCGTCGCGCCCACGAAGGCGATGGCAACGCCTCGGCCCAGCCCGAAGAGGGCCCCGGCTGCCAGCGTGAGGAGCGAGCCCGGTACGAATGCTACGGCGGCGATGGCATAGGCGGCGACAAAGGCCAGCGGTCCCCACGCGCCGAGGCCATCGATCCACGTGACGACGACGGGCAGGATTGACGCGAGCCGGCTACCGCCGAAGAGAAGGGCAAAAACAACGGCCACGGCGGCGCCAACGCGCCACGCTCGAGATGTGAGGACGTGAGGACCCTTCGCTGCGCTCAGGTCAAGCTGTGAGGACGGGAGGTGAGGGGAGGCCAAGCCGAGGGCGCGGGCATCTTCCGCGGTGTCCACGTCGCGAAGGGCAGGCAACTCGACCCAGCTGGTGCCGCTCGCCTCGAGGCGGCGTCGGGTGTCGTTCGCGACGGTGCTGGTGCTCCACTCCATGTGCGAAAAGAGATCGGGGAAGGGGCAGGTTCCGCCGAGCAGTACATAGCCGCCGTCCACACTGGGCACCATCACGACGGCGTGTTGCGTCAGCGCGTCGGCTGCCGCGCGCAGGACCTCAACCGTGATGCCGGGACAGTCGCCGCCCAGGAGGATGAGGCGGCTCCCGGGCTTGGCGACAGCAACGGCCGCCGCCATCCGGGCGCCGAGATCGCCGTCGGGCTGCGGCTGGAGCTCGATGGTGGTCCCGAGCCAGCTTCGCATTTCGGCGGCGGCGTCTGCTGGCGTGTACCAGATGGTGAGTGGCCACCCGAGGCGCTGCACGGTGGCCACGGTGGCCGCGCCCAGCTCGCGATACAGTTGCGTCGCAAGGTCGGCGCCGATCGCGGCAGCGAGCCGCGTCTTGACTGAACCGGGACGGGGCGCCTTGAGCATGAGCGCCACGGCGGGTGTCACGTGGCGGCCGGTTCAGGGCGATACCAGTTCGCGAGGCGAGCCGGTGAGACCCCCATCAGGAACAGCGATACCAGCGCCAGATTCATGACCTGGCGCCGGGCGGCGCCTTCGCGTTGATAGCGCCGGGCGTCCGCCTGAATCGTCGCCGAAAACCGTACCGGACGGCCGCGGCGCGTGAGCGCCCGAATGAGCGCGACGTCTTCCATGATCAGGCAATCCGGATAGCCGCCGGCGGCGTCGTAGAGCGTGCGATGCACGAGAAGTCCCTGGTCACCATAGGCCAGGCCCGAAAGCCGCCAGCGGAGCGCCGCCCCGTTTTCCACCATCCGCAGCCAGGCCCCCGGGGCCGCGTAGCGCAACCGCCAGCTGCCGAACCGGCGCCAGTCACCACCGTCGGCCAGGGCTTCGGCCTCCGCGAGTGCAACCGCCGAGATACGCACATCGGCGTGCAGTACCAGCAGCCACGGGGACGTGGCCACCGCCACACCGTGCCGAAGCTGCGTGCCGCGCCCGCATTCACTGGACACGACGCGGCACCCCAGCGCGGCTGCCACGGCCGGCGTGCCGTCGGTGGAACCACCGTCGGCCACAATGACCTCGCGCACCTGGGCAATCGCGGCGAGGTCGCCCACAAGATGAGGCAGCCGCGTCGCCTCATTGAGGGTCGGGATCACGACGCTGATGCCGCTGCCGGTACCGGCGGCGCCGGGGTCGGGCACCATGGGCAATGACCTAGGCCTCGAGCGCGCCGCCGCAGCTCGACCCGGCGCCGGCGGTACACCCGAAACAGTGATTGCCGATGGCGATGTCGCGCGCCGCCAGGCTCTGCGCCTCGAACTCGAGGATGGTCCGCGGGGCCCGCGCATCGACCGGCAGGTCAAGCTGCTGGTTGAAGTCGCAGTCGTACAGCGTGCCATCCCACCCGACGGACAGCGTGTCGCGGCACATCACGCCGACGGCGGCAGCGGGGTTGAACGCCTGTACCAGCCGCGTCAGGTACGCCTCGGCCTGTCCCTTCGCGTCGAGGTACTCCAGGAACCGGCTGATGGGCATGTTCGTGATGGTAAACAGATTGTTGAACACGATGCCGTGACTGCGGGCCAGCCGTTGCCGCCATTCGCGCTCCGCCGCGCCCTGCGCCGGCGGGAGGAATGCGCCCACCGGGTTGGTCACCAGGTTGAGCACGAGGCCACTGCCATCATGCCCATAGCCCAGGGCATTGAGCTCCCGGAGCGCGGCGATGGACGACTCGAACACGCCGTCGCCCCGCTGTGCGTCGGTCTGCTTCGCCTGGAAGTAGGGGAGCGACGCCACGATTTCCACGCCCTGGTCGGCGAGAAAGCGGGGCAGGTAGCGGTAGTTGGGCAGCTGGGTGATGGTCAGGTTGCAGCGATCGATGACCCGGCGGCCCAGCGCGCGTGCCGCCTGCACCATGCGGCGGAAGTCCGGATGCAGTTCCGGGGCGCCACCGGTAATGTCGAGCACCGGGATGTCATGTTCCGCCAGCACGGCGAGGCAGGCGTCGACCACCACGCGCGGCATGGTCTCGGTGCGGTCGGGCCCGGCATCGACGTGGCAATGATGGCAGGTCTGGTTGCACTTCTTGCCGACATTCACCTGCAGGACGCCGATCCCGGTGGGCCGGAGGGGCAGGAGGCTCTGCGATTCGAGCGCGTGCTCGAAGGATCGCGCGACGGGGAGTGCGGCGAGGCGCGCGCGCTGGGCCGCGCCGCTGGCAAGCGGATGGCGCTGCTTCTGCAGGGTCGGGAGCACGCTCATGGGGCGCTGCGCCTCACATGCCAAGCCGGTCGAGGTGATTTCGCATCTGTACCCCGTGCACCAGCGAGGCGCCGCCCCGGATCGCGGCCGCGACGTGCACCGCCTCCGTCATCTGCTCCTCGTTGGAGCCATGTTCCAGGCAGGACGAGGTGTATGCATCGATGCAGTAGGGACACTGCACCGCGTGCGATACCGCGAGGGCGATCAGCGCCTTCTCGCGCGCAGTCAGCGCGCCTTCGGCGAAGACCGCGCCGTACCAGGCCAGGAAGAGTTCCCAAAGCGCCGGGGACCCTTTCGCCATGTCGGAGAACCGGGGCAGGTCGGCGGCGTGATAGTAGTGCTCGTGATCGCTCATGACATTTCCTGTCGCGGGGTGAGTTGCGTCGTACCACTGCGCGCGAGCTGAGCGTAGACGGCATCGCGGGCGCCGCCGGTGTTCACCTGGCACATCGGCATCAGCACGCCGTCGACGGGGACGTGAAAGACGCACAGGTCGAGGCGTTCCTTCCCGAGCGGTGTCTCCGTCTCGGCCCGGCTCATGAAATGGTGGCTCACGATCACCAGCGGCTGGACGCGTGCCCGACCGGTAACGAGCCGTACGGCAAAGCGGATTGGATGCCGGGCATCGCCGCGCCGCAGCCAGTGCAGCAGGAACGGCCCCAGGTTCCCCAGCACAAACCGGGGGGCCTGCCAGGCGAGCCCCAGCATCCGCGCCAGCCGCTGGAGCGGCGCATCGAGCCGGAAGCTCACCCCGCCGAACCGGTCCAGGAAGCCGTCGAAGAACCGCATGCTCGCGGCGTGGCCGTCGAGCCGGACGGGGTGGAAGCTGGCGGGCGCGCTGCCGTTCCGGATGACGATGCCAGGGAGGTAGCGGGTGCAGTCGGGGTGTCCCAGATGAACGTAACCGCGCGCGAGGATTTGCCGGCCTTCGTCGGCATCGGCGATACCATAGAGTCCCTCGGCGACCCGGGCCCAGAGTGCCTCGGGCGACACCGCGCCGCCGAGTCCCGGTTCGGTGCGTCCCACCTGCGCGACGGGCTGGAAGCTGATGAGCCGGAAGGCGTCAGTAGTACCCGACAGCCAGCGCATCACCGCCGGCACGCCGGCGAGGTTGTCGGCGGTGACGGTCATGGTGGTGGCGACCCGGAGCCGCGTGCCGGTGCGCCGCTCGACATCGCGAACCAGCGCCACGAACTCGTCGCGCAGGGGCATCAGTTCTTCCTCGGTGCGGGCATGCCGATACTCCGGGCCGAGTCGGCCACGCTGCGTGGTATCGATATGAATGCTCAGCTCGACCAGCCCGCCCTCGCGCACGAGCCGCTCCAGCAGGTCGGGCCGTCGGCGGAAGCTGTCCCCGTGCGTCATGAGCATGGGAATGAGGTTGAGGCTCCGGGCATACCGGAGCAGCTCGATCAGCTCCTCGACTGGGCGCAGCGTGGCCTCGCCATCGGTGATCTGCAGGTTGCCGGCATTGCCCAGCGAGGGCTGCAGTGCCCGGAGCTGGGCCTTGATCTCTTCCAGCGGCGCGGGTGGGGTGCGATTGGCGTCAGCGCCGAGGTAGCAGCCAACGCAGGCGAAGTCACAGCGCGGAAGGAGCCCGATGGTTGCGCCGCAGCCGTTGCCGCCGCGGCCGAGCATCTGCCGCGGGCCCTGCAGCGCCGATGGCAGCCGTGCCCAGGACCGGGCCAGGTTCCGGCGAGTATCCGCGAGGACGGGCTCGCGCAGGATCTGCAGCAGCGACATGCTTTCTCCGGGATATTGCTGTACTGGCGGCTTGGGGAGGTACGCCGGCCGGAGCCGGGTGGATGTCTCCGGATCGGCGCCCGCCGCCGCCGCCACTGTGAGGCATCCCCGGCGCCCTCGAGCCTGCTGCCCACTCCTGATGTACCTCGCGGACCGCTGGAGGTTCGAATCGCCACTTCCCCGCCACTCCTTACGGTACGCCCGCGCGACTACCTCGAAACGGCGGGCGGGCTCTATTTCGCGGTGGTCTCGTCCACGCTGGACGTCGGCAGGGCGCTCACGAGCCTGCGCTATGTCCGCCAGGGCGCGTCCCTGCTCAAGCTGGGCACCGACGACGCCAATCGATTCCTGCGGGAACACCGCCCGGCGTACCTGGTGCACTCGACGCTCATCGACGCGATGATCCACCGGGTGCCACTGGGTGACGTGCTCCGGGTGCATCGGCCCGACGAACGACTGGCGGCGCTCAGGGCGACGGGCCCGACCGATCGGCTCGAGGAGCTGGCGCTCCGCGCGGTCGGGGCGCTGGTGGAAGCCGGGGCTTCAGCAGGCCGATTCGGACTGGGCGGGTCGTTGCTGCTGGGTGCGCAACACCCGGCGTCGGACATCGACCTCGTGGTGTATGGGCGAGGCGCCTTCACGGCGGCGCGACGGGCGCTCGGCGCGGCGGTCGGGGCGGGATCGCTGAAGGCGCTGGACCAGGCGCAGTGGGAGGCGGCGTGGTTGCGCCGTGGCCCGGACATCGGCCTGGAGGAGTATGTCCGAGCGGAGACGCGAAAGCAGAACAAGGCCCTGGTGGAGGGGACGCGGATCGACCTCACACTGGTGGTGGATCGCGATGAGGAGGTGCCGGAGCAGGGACCGTTCCGGAAGCTGGGGAAACTTGTGGTGCAGGCGGAGGTGGTGGATGCGACGGAGGCATTCGATCATCCGGCCCGGTACCGCGTGAAGAGTGAGGAGGTGAGTGACGTGGTGTCGTTCACGCCGACCTACGCCGGTCAGGCCGAAGCCGGAGAAATGATCGAAGCGAGCGGGTGGCTTGAACTGGATTCCGCGGGGGCACGACGGGTGGTGGTCGGGACGAGCCGGGAGGCGGGGGGGGAGTACGTGAGAAGCGTGAGGAGGAACTGAAACAGCGTGAGGAGGAACTGAAGCGGTGACCGCCGTTGCGGTTCCCCCTTACGCTGTTGCTGTTCCTCCTCCCGTTGTTGAGTTACTTGGCCAGGTTCTTCCGCAGGTCCCCCAGGTTCAGCATCGGCACCCCGCCCTCGGTGGGCACCAGGATCACCAGGTTGCTCGAGGTCTTCATCCCTTCCAGCACCTCGAGATACTGCTTGGTGAGGGCCTCAGGGGTCAGGGTCTGGTTGAGCAGGCGCTGCTGCTCCGCCTGGAGCCGGGCAACATCGACGCGGTGCCGCTCGGTCTCGACCTGCTGCTCCTGCGCGATCTTGGCGTTGATGGCCTGGATGACCTGCTCCGGGGGCTGGAGGTCGCGGAGGAAGAAGGCGGTAATCTCGGCGATACGGAACGGCGGGCCGCCGGAGCGGGGCTGGGTTTCCAGGGCGGAATCGACTTCGGCCTTCATCCGGTCGGCGATCACGTTACGATTGGCGATCTGGTTGATGGAGAAGCTGGACATGCCGTCGCGGACGCCATTGCGGATGGCGTTCTGGACCACGCTCTCGATCTGCTCGTGCCCGCCGATCTCGGTGTAGATGCGGGGCGCCTGCTGGGGATCGATCTGCCAGCGGACCGCCGCATCGACGTTCATGCCCATCTGCTCGCTCGAGAGGGCGGGGATCCGCTCCGCCTGTTCGCCGCTCCGGGGCCACTGCTCCTCGCGGGTGGAGAAGCGCTCCACTTCGGACCAGGGCATGACGAAGCGCACGCCCGGCAGGAGCGGCGCGGGGTTCACCTTGCCGAAGGCGTGCAGCACCCCCACCTGTCCGGCGTCGATGACCACGAAGGAGCTGCTGGCGAGGGACAGGATGCCCAGCAGGAGAATGACCAGTCCGCCGAGTCGTGCGAGCGCGGCGCCGGGGCGGGGTGCGGCCCCGCCCTTCATGCCCGAGGCGGTGGCCAGGATGATCAGGGAGACGAAGAGGAGGACGAAGCCCAGCACCAAACGAGTCACGAGGTCTCCGGCGTGTGGGGATGGATAAGGGTACATCAACGGCGTGAGGAGGAACAGCGACCACGTGAGGGGGAACTGCGACTGCGGTAACCGCTGTTGTAGTTCCTCCTTACGCCGTTCAGTTCCTCCTCACGCCGTTACCGGCCCCGGATGCTCCCCGCGGTTCCGTACCGCAGCACCCGGTTCATGGTGTCCACGTAGCGCTCCCACTTCTCCAGCTCGGACCAGAACCATTGCCGGCCCTGCGGCGTGAGCTGGTAGTAGCGGGCCCGCCGATGGCGCTCGGAGGTGGCCCATTCGGACTCGATCATGCCACGCTGCTCCAGGCGGCGGAGCGCGGGGTAGAGGGTGCCCTCCTCGACCTGCAGTGCGCCGTTGGTGACCAGGCGCATCCACTCGGCCACACCGGCGCCGTGCGTGGGCTCCCAGCGCAGGGCGCGGAGGATCAGCATGTCCAGCGTGCCCTTCACCAGCGCGGTGGCGTCGGCCATGGTCGTCAAGGTAAGCACCTTGTCATAGAAGTTCTATGGGAAGCGGTGGACGGGCCGGGCGGGGTTCAGTAGGCTTGCTTCCTTCGAGGACGTCTACCCCTCTGCCCTCCAGCCCGGATAGGAGCCCTGCCGTGAAAGACAGCGTCGAGCGCGTTGAAGAAATCTTCAGCGCTGATGTGTTTTCCCGTGCGGTCATGCGTCAGCGGTTGCCGAAGGAGGTCTACAAGAGCCTGCTCCGGACCATTGACCGGGGCGAGCCGCTCGACCCCAAGGTGGCCGATGTCGTCGCCGCCACGATGAAGGACTGGGCCGTGGAGAACGGGGCCACCCACTTCACCCACTGGTTCCAGCCGCTCACCGGGCTGACGGCCGAGAAGCATGACTCGCTGGTGTCGCCGGACGGGCAGGGCGGGGTGGTGTTCAACTTTTCCGGCTCCGACCTGGTGCAGGGCGAGCCCGATGCCTCGAGCTTTCCGTCGGGCGGGCTGCGCGCGACGTTCGAGGCCCGCGGCTACACCGCGTGGGACCCGACCAGCCCGGCGTTCCTGATCCGGGGCCAGGGCGGTACGGTGACGCTCTGCATCCCGACTGGGTTCGTGTCGTGGACCGGCGAGGCGCTCGACACCAAGATCCCGCTCCTGCGCTCGATGGAGGCGCTCTCCAAGCAGGCATTCCGCATCCTCCGGGTGTTCGGCACCGATGCCGGGGTGTCGCAGGTGTTCACCACGGTGGGTCCGGAGCAGGAGTACTTCCTCATCGACCGGGACCTCTTTTTTGCCCGGCCGGATCTGGTGTCGTGCGAGCGCACGCTGTTCGGGTCGCGGCCGCCCAAGGGGCAGCAGCTCGAGGACCAGTACTTCGGCACCATCCCGGCGCGCGTGCTGGCGTGCATGCACGAAGTGGAGCGGGAGCTGTGGCGGCTGGGCGTGCCGGTCAAGACGCGGCACAACGAGGTGGCGCCGGGGCAGTACGAAATTGCGCCGCTGTTCGAGCAGAGCCACATCGCCAGCGACCACCAGATGCTGACCATGGAGACGATCAAGCGGGTTGCCCAGCGGCACGGCCTCGCGGCGCTGTTGCACGAGAAGCCGTTTGCCGGCATCAACGGCTCGGGCAAGCACAACAACTGGTCGATGTCCACCGACACCGGCGTCAACCTGCTCGATCCGCAGGACGACACCCACACCAACCTGCAGTTTCTCGTGTTCCTCGTGGCGGTGGTGCGGGCGGTCGACCTGCACGCCGACCTGCTGCGCGCGTCCATCGCGGCGGCCGCCAACGATCACCGGCTGGGTGCCAATGAGGCGCCACCGGCCATCATCTCGATCTTCATGGGCACGATGCTCTCGGACATCCTCGCGCAGGTGGAACTGGGGCTGCCCAAGCGCACCATTCGCGGCGGCACGCTCGACCTGGGCGCCCGCACGCTGCCGCAGCTGCCGCGGCACTCGGGCGACCGGAACCGGACGAGCCCGTTTGCGTTCACCGGGAACAAGTTCGAGTTCCGCGCGGTGGGCTCGAGCGCGAGCATCGCGTGGCCCAACACGGTGCTGAACACGATCGTGGCGGAGTCGCTGGACTACATCGCGACGGAGCTGGAGAAGTCGGCCGGCGCCAAGCCCTCCCCGGCGAAGCTGCAGGATGTGGTGCTCAAGCTGCTCAAGAAGGAGCTCAAGGAGCACAAGCGGGTCATCTTCGACGGCGATAACTATTCGGCGGAATGGCACAAGGAAGCGGCGAAGCGAGGCCTGCCGATCATGGCCGACTCGGTGGCTGCGTTTCCGGTCCTCAAGTCGAAGAAGACGGTGGACCTGTTCAAGGCATATGGGGTCCTCAACAAGGCCGAGGTGGATTCGCGGTTCCATATTGCGGTGGAGAAATACGTCAAGCAGATGGGCATCGAGGCGGACATGGCGGTGAACATCGCCCGCACGATGGTCCTTCCGGCGGCACTGCAGCACCAGGAGCTGCTGGCGGGGGCGCTCAACGGGCTGGAGTCGGCGGGGGTGAAGTCGCCGGAGCAGAAGAAGGCGCTGGAGGAGTTCGCCGGGCTGGTGAGTGCGCTGCGGATGGCGACGGCGAAGCTGGAAAAGGCGGCGGCGGCGCATCAGGACGATCCATACAAGCACGCGCAGCAGATCAAGAGCGACGTGAAGCCGGCCATGGCCGACCTGCGCGAGATCGTGGACACGCTGGAGACCTGGGTGTCGTCGGAGTTGTGGCCGCTGCCGACGTATCAAGAGATGCTTTTTCTGGAGTAGGACGGGAGACGGGAGACGGGAGACGGGGACCGGCTGGCTGCTGGTCCCCGTCTGCGCGTCATGAAACATTGAGTGCCGCTTGAGGTAGCTTACCGCATGACAAACGGCCTGATGGCACGAACCTGGGGCGACTTCCGCTTTCACTGGCGGCAGTCGCTCGGCTTTCACCTGGTCATGCAGTTGCTGGGGTTTGCCGTGCTGGTGCCGCTGCTGACGTGGGTTGCCCGCCGCATCGTGCTCGCCTCGGGTGAGCCGGTCATCAGCAACTTCGACATCGCCGCGTTCGTCCTGTCCCCGGGCGGTGCGGTGTTTGTGCTGGTGGTGGCGGCGCTGGTCGTGGCCCTGCTGCTGGCCGAGTTTACTGGCCAGGGCTGGATTGCGGGGCACGCGGTGGCGCGCCGTCCGGTGACGATCGCGTCGACCATCGCCTTCCTGGTGCGCAAGCTGCCTTGGCTGTTCATCCTCTCCACGCGAGTGTTCCTGCGGCTCGTGCTGCTGGCCCTGCCGTTCCTGGCCGGGGCGGGGCTCGTCTGGTTCACGATGCTGCATGGGCACGACATCAACTATTACCTCGCTGAGCACCCACCCGAGTGGCAGCGGGCCAAGGTGCTGGTCATCCTCCTGGGAGCCGGGTACGCGCTGGCCGCAGCTTGGCAGCTGGCGCGCTGGATCTACGCGATACCGATCCTCACCTACAAGGGCGTCAGGCCGGCCCAGGCGCTCCGCAGCAGCACTGACCTGACGCGCGGCCGGCTCGGCCGGATCGTGCCGCCGCCGGTGCTGTGGTGGTTGCTGCTCACCCTGGCGGCCGCCGCGATCACATGGGCCAGTCGCCCGGTCTCGGAGGCTGGGCTTGCCTGGGCCGGCATCGAGGTGCGCCGGGTACTTCCGCTGGTGGCGCTGTACTTCTCGGTGACCCTGGTGGGCGGCTTCATCTACAGTGCCCTCCACCTCGCGGGGCAGCAGTTCCTGATGACGCGGATGTACGCCGAGCAAGTCGATGCGGCGAGGTGGCGGGTGCCGGCGACGCTCGAGATCGGTGAACCGCTTGCCCGCCCAATCGCGCGTCGCGTGATACTCGCGGCGCTGGCACTTCTGCTGGTGTCGCTGGCCGGGGCGTGGTACGTCGCGTCGCAACTCGAACTGGAGGGAAAGGTGGCGGTCACGGCGCACCGTGGGGCAAAGGTATCGGCCCCGGAGAACACGATGGCCGCTTTCCGCGCGGCCATGGAGGCGGGGGCGGACTACATCGAGCTCGACGTGCAGCACACCCTTGACGGCCAGATCGTGGTGCTGCACGACGCCGACTTCATGCGGATGGGCGGCGACCCGCGGAAGATTGCGGTACTGACCGGCGCCGAGGTGAGTGGAATCGACATCGGGCGGAAGTACGGCACGGCGTTTACGGGGGAGCATGCGCCGACGCTCGAGGAGGTCATCGACCTCGTGCGGGGGCAGATGAAGATCAATATCGAACTGAAGTACAACGTGCCCGACTCGACGCTGGCGCCGGCGGTGATCGAGCTGCTGCGGCGCAAGGACTTCATGGACCAGGTGGTCATCACGTCGCTCGACTACGGGGCGCTCAAGCAAGTGGAGCGCATCGAGCCGACACTGAAGACCGGGCATATCGTGACGGCGGCGGTGGGCAACGTGGTGCGGACCGAGGCCGATTTCCTGAGCCTCAACTCGGCGAAAGCGACGCCGTCACTGATACGGCAGGCGCATGCGGCGGGGAAGGAGATTCATGTCTGGACCGTCAACAAACCGGACGTGATGCTGCTGATGATCGAGCGCGGTGTGGACAACATCATCACGGATGACCCGGCGCTGCTGGTGCGGGTGATGAAGGATCGGCAGGCACTCAGCCGGCCGGAGTTGCTCGGGCTCAGGTTGAGGGTGCTGTTCGACCGGCCGCCGCCTGAGGTGACGAATCCGGAGTCGGTGGAAGTACTATGAGTCGTGAGTCGTGAGTCGTGAGAACGTGAGAAACGTGAGAACGTGAGGAGGTACGAGGCTTATGGACTTCGGGTTTCGTCTTGTCAGCGGGGTGGCGCTCCTGTTCATCGGGGGCTGTGCGGATCGCGCGCCGGCTGTTGCCGCCGACACGATCTACTCCGGGGGTGACATCGTCACCATGGAGGGGGACAGCGCCAGCTACGCCGAGGCGGTCGCGGTGAAGGATGGCGGGATCATCTTTGTCGGCAGCCGGGCGGATGCGGACAAGCTTCAGGGCGCCGGTACGGTGGTGGTCGACCTTGTGGGAAAGACGATGCTCCCCGGGTTCATCGACCCGCATGTACACCCCTCCATTGCGGCCTCGATCCTTCCCATGGAAATCGTCTCGGCGATGGAATGGAACACGCCGACCGGGAAGTCGATTGCGGTCCGGAGCCACGCGGCGTTCATCGATCGACTGAAGGAACTCGACCGCAGCTACTCCGACCCGGCGAAGCCACTGCTGGCGTGGGGGTACTTCAAGCCCTACCACGGCACGCTCTCGCGGGCCGAGCTCAACACCATCTCCCGGACGCGCCCCATCGTCATCTGGCAGCGGTCGGCGCATGAGTTCTACCTCAACGACGGTGCGCTCAAGTACTTCAACATCACCGAAGCCGATTTCAAGAAGATGCCGGCGTACGCGAACTATGCTCAGGGGCACGTGTTCGAGGCGGGCCTCTTCGTGGTGACGAAGCCGATCCTCGACTACATCGGCAACCCGGCTCAGTACAAGAAGGGCCTTGAGTTGACGACGACGGTCCTGCACAAGGGCGGGCTGACGACGGTGGGGGAGCAGGGATTCCCGCAAATCGACCTCGCGATGGAGCAGGCACTCAACACCGAGGAGATCGGCAAGGCCACCACGCCGTATCGCTTCCTGATGGTGCCCAACGCGATGTACCTCTACCCCCGGCTCAAGAGCGGCGCGGCGGTGCTCGCGTTCAGCGACTCGCTGGTCAAGACGGGAACGGACAAGCTGGGTTACGTGCGGGCGATCAAGTTCTACGTGGATGGCGCGATCTTCAGCCAGCTCATGATCATGAGCCAGCCGTACGAGGACCGGCATCATGGCGCGTGGATGATGCAGCCCAAGGAGCAGGAGGATGTGTTCGACACCTTCTGGAAGGCCGGCTGGGACATCCATATTCACGTAAACGGGGACGGGGGCCTCGACACCCTGCTCGCCATCGTCGACCGGGCCAGGAAGGCGGTCCCTGATTCGCGCTCGCGCATCATCCTGGAGCACTATGGCTACGCGCGCGAGGACCAGCACCAGCGCGTTGCCGCCGCCGGAATCTGGGTGTCGAACAATCCATACTACTACTACGAGCTGTCGGGGCCCTACTCCCGGGAGGGCCTGGGGCCGGAGCGCGCATCGAAGATCTCCTCGATCGGTTCGCTCGAGCGCCTCAAGGTGCCGCTGTCATTCCACTCGGACTATTTCATGGCGCCCGCGGAGCCGCTTCTGCTGGTGTGGACGGCGGTGAACCGCATCAACAGCGATGGTGTGGTGCTGGCACCCGAGGAGAGGGTCAGCCTGTTCACCGCGATGAAAGCGGTGACTATCGAGGCCGCGCGGAGCCTGCAGCAGGA
>JANNSD010000059.1:0-44168 GCA_031402225.1 Gemmatimonadota bacterium
TTTCCGGAGTGGTGTGGGTGAAGGCGTTGTAGCGGGGCTTCACCTGCGCGCCCGCGGGCAGGGTGGCGAAGGCACTCGCCACGAGCAGGACGGACAGACGCAGGGTCAGGTCGTGCTGAAGGCGATCGGTGCGGTCTGCTCGAACACAGCGCCCTTGTTGTCGATCCATCGGATGGTGAGGGGTCCCTCACGATCGGCGATGAGCGTGAACGTCACCACCGGATCGCGACTGATGCCAGAGGTCCACCTGAAGTGCGCCACCTGCTGCCCCGCGTACACCACCGTCACATCCTGGATGAAATACGCCGGGATCGGCTCACCATCGGCCGAACGGAAGAATCCGGTGTCCATCGGGTGCTGCACAATGGCGTGCACCGGGATGATGTCGCCCTGCTGGATCCGCGCCGGAACCCTGATGCGCGCGTCGCCGACGGTGGCGTACATCAGCCGCACCCGTTCAGCGATACGCTGACCCGCGCATAATCGGCCCACACCTCGCCGGTGCTGGTCTCGACGATGGCGCGCACCCAGGTGGTCCGCTTCATCTTGATCCGGAACTGCAGCGACAGCTTGCCCACCGCCGGCGTCACGTCGAACGCCGCCAGGTGCGGATCGGGGTTGTGATCAACGATGAGGTGCACCGCCTTCACGTAGTTTTCCGCCGTCATCGGCAGGCCCGGCGCCTCGATGATGACCGGCACCACCCGCCCGTCTTCCGCCACCACCGGCATGTCGAGCAGCACCTGCCCGCGGCGAATCGGCCGGTCGCCGAAGAGATCCTTGAGGATCTGGGCCACCTGGGCATTGGGCACTTCCGGGTCGGGATCCAGCGAGGCGGCGAGCAGCGGCCCGGGACGCAGGGACCGCCCCACGGCGGCGGCCAAGCCGATGGCCAGACCCTGCTTCAGGAATTCACGGCGCGGCTCCACAGGCACCCGGGGCATGACTTGAACTTCGTTCCCTGCCGACGGGTATGTCAAGCAAGTGGACCGGCCCCTACCCCGTAACACCGGCCCGAAACGCACCGCGACCGGGCCGGTCAGCGCGCTTGTAGGCACCGCCACAACTCGTTAGTTTCCAAGGTCATAGCGCCCATTCAGCAGATGGGCGTATCATCCGCAGTCGCGAGGCGCCGTGGACGCAGAGATAGTGCATCAGGTGTCCCTCTTCGAGAAGTGCCGGCAGTTCACCAAGGCACGCGAAATTCAGGCTGCGGGTCTCTACCCGTATTTCAAGCCGATCTCCGAGTCGGAGGACACGGTCGTCATCATCGAGGGCCAGCGGCGCATCATGCTGGGCTCGAACAATTATCTCGGCCTGACGCATCACCCGAAGGTCCTCGAGGCGGCACAGAAGGCCCTCCTTCAGTACGGCTCCGGGTGTACCGGGAGCCGGTTCCTCAACGGTACCCTCGATCTGCACGAGCGGCTCGAGTACGACCTCGCCACTTTTCTTGGCAAGGAATCCTGCCTCATTTTCTCCACTGGCTACCAGGCAAACCTGGGCCTCATTTCCGGCCTGATCGGTCGGGGCGAGGTGGTGCTCCTCGACAAGCTGGACCATGCGTCGGCCGTCGATGGTGCGAAGATGTCCTATGGCGAGACGGAACGGTTCAACCATGGCGACCTCGCGGGGCTCGAACGCAAGCTCGAACGAGAGCGGGACAAGGCGGGCCGGGGCACGATGATTGTGGTGGACGGCGTGTACTCGATGGAAGGCGACATCGCCGACGTCCCCAACCTCGTGCGCATCGCCCATAAGCATGGCGCCGCGCTGGCGGTTGATGACGCGCATTCGATCGGCGTGCTCGGGCCAGGAGGCCAGGGAACGGCGGCCCACTTCGGCCTGACCGATGAAGTGGACATCATCGCCGGCACCTTCTCCAAGTCGCTGGCATCGATCGGCGGCTTCGTGGCGTCCACCGAGAGCGTCATTCATTATCTCCGGCACCACTGCCGCCCGCTCATCTTCACGGCCTCGCTGCCGCCGGCCAACACCGCCGGCGTCCTGGCGGCGCTCGAGGTGCTGCAGGCCGAGCCGGAGCGGCGCGAGAACCTCTGGGCCAACACCAAGCGACTGCACGCCGGCTTCCGCCACCTGGGCTTCGACATCGGGCCGTCGGAGACGCCGATCGTGCCGGTGCTGATCGGTCCGCTGGAAAAGACCTTCGTCATGTGGCGCAAGCTGTTCGACGCCGGCGTCTTCACCAATCCGGTGGCGCCGCCCGCCGTGCCGCCGTCGCAATGCCGGCTTCGCACCAGCCTCATGGCCACCCACACATTCGACCAGATCGACTTCTGTCTGGAGCAGTTCGGGCGTATCGGCCGCGAGCTGGGCGTCATCTGACCCAGGTCAGTATCCGCCCGGTGCGCGCAGGCCGGGACCTGAAGTCGTTCATCGACCTGCCCTATCGGCTCTTCGCCGGCGATCCCGTCTGGGTGCCGCCGCTCCGCCTCGACATCGACATCACGCTCTCCCGCACCAGGAACCCATTCTTCGAGCACGCCGAGGCGGAGTATTTCCTGGCGGAGCGCGGTGGAACCGTTGTGGGACGCATTGCCGCCATTGAGAACCGACTGCACAACCAGACCCATGGCGACCGCGTGGGCTTCTACGGCTGGTTCGACTGCATTGACGACCCGAAGGTGGCCAATGCGCTCTTCAGTGCGGCCGAATCGTGGTTGCGCGCCCGCAACCTCGACGTGATGCGCGGGCCGGCCTCGTTCTCCACCAACGACCAGTGCGGCCTGCTGGTGGACGGTTTCGAGACGCGCCCGACCCTGCTGATGCCACACAACCCACCGTATTACGTGCACCTCACCGAGCAGGCCGGCTTCGCCAAGGTGAAGGACCTGCTGGTGTATCAGGGGGGTGGCGCACAGGCGTATGTGCCGGTACCGGAGCGACTGGCGCGGGGAACCGAACTCATCCGGCAGCGCCAGGGCATCACGCTGCGCTCACTCAACATGAAGGACTTCCCCGCCGAGGTGGAGCGGATCAAGCAGATCTACAACGCGGCATGGGAGAAGAACTGGGGATTCATTCCCATGACCGACCACGAGATCGACCACCTCGCCAAGTCGTTCAAACCGGTGGTGATTCCCGAGCTCGTCCCATTTGCCGAGAAGGACGGGAAGATCATCGCCTTCGGGCTGGTGCTGCCCGACCTCAATTCGGCCCTGATCGGCAATGCGAGCGGCGGCCTGCTCCGCTTCCTGGCGAAGACCTTCTGGCTGCTCAAGACGCGCCGGCTGCGGCGCTGCCGCATCATCCTGCTCGGTATCCTCCCGGAATGGCGCGGGCGGGGCGTGGACGCCATGCTCTACCACTGGATCTGGACCAAGGCGGGCGAGCACAAGATCTACTGGGGGGAGGCGGGGTGGATCCTGGAGGACAATCCCACTATGAATGCGGGCCTGGAGAAGATGAACTTCCGGGTTTACAAGACCTACCGGCTGTACGATCGCGCGACGTGAAGGCCATGGTGACCGGAGGCACCGGGTTCGTTGGAAGTCATCTCATCGACCGGCTCCTCGCGTCAGGGCATGACGTGACCACGTTGGTGCGCTCACCCGCCCGGGCCGCGGGACTCGAGGCCCGTGGGGTCACGCTGGTGCGCGGCGACCTGCACGACGAGGCTGCGATCCGCGCCGCAGTGCGCGGACAGAACGTCGTGTACCATGCGGCCGCGCTGGTAGCGGCCAAGGACGAGGCCGAGTTTTTCCGCGCCAACCGCGAGGGTACGGCGATCGTCGTGCGTGCCATGGAACAGCTGGCCCCCTACGCGCGCCTGGTCCACATCAGTTCGCTCGCCGCCGCCGGACCGGCCGCGCTGGGGATTCCCCGCACGACGGAGCATGCGGAGGCGCCACTCACGATGTATGGCCGCAGCAAGAACGCGGCGGAGCAGGTCGTGCGAGAGAGTCACCTGCCGTGGGTCATTGCGCGACCCCCAGCGGTGTACGGCCCGCGCGACCGCGACAACTTCCTGCAGGTCTTCAAGCTGGTACGGTCCGGCTTCGCCCCGGTGTTCGGTGACGGCTCTCAGGAACTGTCGCTGGTGTACGCGCCCGACCTCGCGCGGGCCCTGGAACTGATCGGTACGACTCCGGGCATCGAGAGCCGGGCATACTTCACCAATCACCCCGAAATTGTCACCACCGCCGACCTGGTGCGCCGGATCGGCCGGCTGATGGGCCGCGATGTGCGCATCATCCCGATCCCCCAACCCGCGGCGAAGGCGCTGCTCGGTGCCGCAGGCCAGGTCGCCGCCCTGCTCGGAAACCGCACGATCCTGCGCGCCGAGAAGGCGCACGATTTCTTTTCTCCCGGATGGACCGGGGACCCCACCCAAGTCATGTCCGACACTGGCTGGCTGCCGGAGCACGACCTCGACCGCGGCCTTGCGGCCACGAAGGGATGGTACCAGGAGTCCGGTTGGCTCTCCCGGTAGTTCCGCCACCAGACAGCGACACCCCCCGGTGGCGCGCCGCCGAAGTTTTCCTCGGCACCTACGCGGCGATCGTCACGATTATCGCCGTCACCCGGACCGACCTGACGCGCGGCAACTGGCTCATTGCGCTGGCACACGCACTCATCATGGTATCGCTGTGGCTGGCCACCCGCCCGGGCCTCGGGCCGTCCGGGCGCCTGCTGCGCGAGGTCATGCCGCTGATCCTGGTGCTCGTCGGCTACGCGGCGCTCGATGTGCTCAGTGGCGGTGGGCAAGTCGCCGCGCATGACGACGTGGTGCTGGCGTGGGAGGAAGCGGTGTTCGGCATGCAGCCCGCCCGCGACTGGTGGCGGGGGCACCCCAGCGTGTTCTGGTCCACCCTGCTGCACGGGGTCTACTTCTCCTACTACATGATCATCGCGGTGCCGGCGTTCTTCTTCCTGCTGCGCGGTGACTGGCCGGCGTTCCGCCGGTTCACCCGCAATGTGGTGTGCAGCTTCTGCGTCTGTTTCCTCGTGTTCGTGCTGTATCCGGTGGCTGGACCCTACTACGTTTTCGAGCGCCCATCGGGTCTCTTCGTAGACAACGTCCCGGCGCACATGGTCTATGCCGCGCTGGCGTCAGGGAGTTCCTTTGGGGCGGCCTTCCCCTCCTCGCACGTGGCGGCCACGACCGCTGCCGGACTGGCCACGTTCCAGGGGAGCCGGGCCCTGGGATGGGTGCTGCTCGCCCCGGTTGTCCTGATGCCGATCGCGACGGTGTACACCCAGATGCACTATGCGCTGGATGCGATCGCTGGGGTGCTGGTCGGGCTTGTGGTTCCGTGGTTGGCGGGAAAGATGGAGCGGACCGCGTGAGGGGAACTGCAACAGCGTGAGGAGGAACAGCAAAAGCGTAAGGGGTGAGGAGGACAGAATCCTCCTCACCCCTCACTTGTCACGCTGTTCAGTTGACGGTCAGCGCGCCCTTCATGCCGAGCGCCTGATGCGGCGTGCAGTGAAAGTTGTACGTGCCGGCCGGGAACCCTGCAGTCGCGAGGGTGATGACCGCGTCGGGCTCGAGCACCAGCCCGCCCATGAGTGGTCCCATCTTCGTGGCGCCCAGGGCCGCATCGATCGCGGCGGCCGAGCCCGAAGGAATGCCGGCCGCATCGAATGCCACATTGTGCGGGCCACCGCTCTTGTTATGGAACTTGATGACGTCGCCCGCCTTGGCCGAGATCGTCGCGGGATCGTACTTGTAGGTGCTGCCGACCAGTTCCATGTTCACGTCGATCGTGGCGCCGGTCGGGGCCGGCGCGGCCGCCATGGCTGGCGCCTCAGTAGCCGGGGCCGGGGCCGCCGCTTCCGGGGCGGCAGCGGCAGGCGCCTCCGCCTTCTTCTCACCACCGCAGGCGGCCAGGAACAGCACCGCACCCGCCACCAGGAAATTTCCACGCATTGCTTGTCGAGCCTCCAAGGGAGTGAACCACGGTTGCATCAGTACCGCCAGCACGGAGCGGATAATACCGCCCGTGAAACGCTTCACAAGTGCGGGGTACACCGGGTAGCTTGGCGCAGTTCCCTCCTCGCTTGCCCGATCGGATAGCATGAGCGCTCCCCCAGGCTGTGAGTCCCTTGGCCGCCACTGCCAGGCGCTCGATGTGCTGCTGCGCATCGGGTCGCTGGAGGAGGGCGTGGCATCACTGGATCACGAGGCCACCTGGCTGCTGGGCCACACCCAGCGCATCACCTTCGGCGAGGTGTGGACCGGCGACGGGGAGTTGTACGTCGACGCCGTGCTGCATGTACCCTGTCGCCACCTGAAAAGCTCCACAGCGGGTCATTCTCGCTGTGCCGCCCACGGCTTCGAGGGACGGACGCCCAGGGCACCGCGTAACCCGGAGCAGCCGAGGCAGCTCGGCCGGGACCGGTTCCGGGTAGTGGACCGGATGAGGGCTGCCAACCGCCACTTTCCGCCCCCGCGGCGATCCCTGCCGGTGCTGCTGTCCGCCGCCTCAGCGAATCCCTGCGAGGGGGCCCCCTGTGAGACCTCCGACCACAAGCGGGGCGCCGCCTGCTGCCGGGACCTGCAGGTCGAGATCATGTGCACCCGGAAGCAGCTCTTGCTGGAGGCGCTCATCCGGCACCGGAAGTCACCCTACCTGTGCAAAGTGGAGCGGGAGGGCGATTTCTCCATTGATGCCGAGATGATCTCCGCCTGCGGCTACCTCGAGGAGGGCGGAGTGGCCTGCACTCTCCACGGGCGGAATCGGGCCGATGGGCGGACCGCCAAGCCGGACCTCTGCTTCGAATGGCCCCCCAAGAATCAGGGGCTGCATCCCGGGTGCGTGTTCCAGGGGCGGAAACGGGTAGGAAAGGCGTGAGGAGGAACCGAAACAGCGTGAGGGGTGAGGGGGCGCTACGTGGCCCTTCCGGGGACGGCCCGAGGTGTGCAAGTTCCAGTCGGTCTCACGTCTACGCTGTGATTAGGCACAAGTCTCGTTAGTCGGCGCAGGGTCCCGATGGAGGGCCTGATGGCGGACGAACTCGAAGAACTCTACCAGAGCACCTATACGGCGGTCGTTCGGTACCTGTACCGCAAGGTGTGGGACGCCGATCGAGCCGAGGATCTGGCGCAGGAAGTGTTCATGCGTCTCCTGGCACACCGGCCTGAAAAGCCCCGCGCATGGATCTTTGCCGTTGCGGCGAACTTGGCGCGCGACGAAGCGCGGTTCGCGATCCGGCGCCGCCGCCACTTGGTGCTGATGCAGTCGGAGCCGGATGTGCTCCCCTCCCGCGCGCGAGATGCGGAAGAGCAGGTGGAGGACGACGAGCGGAACGAACAGGTCCGGAATGCCCTCGGTACGCTCTCCCCGCGGGACCAGGAAGTGTTGCTGCTGTGGGATGCCGGCCTGAGCTATCCCGAGATCGCCGGGCAGTCGGGGCTGGCGGTGGGGGCGATTGGCACGACGCTGGCGAGGGCACGGCGCCGGCTGGTCGAGGCACATGAACGCCAGAACTACCACGAGGCCGATGTCGCACATTCTTGAGGACGAGCTGCACGCCTATCTCGACCAGGCCCTGAGCCGGTCGCGGTGTGTCACTATCGAGAGCCACTTGGCGAGCTGCGGTTTCTGCAGCAGCCAGCGAGATGCGATCGCGGCCCTGCGCGACCAGACCACGCTCCTGCTGGGCACCCTTGCGCCGGCTCGGCGCATCCCGGTGTCGCTCGAGGAACTGAATCGGCGGCAGTTGGCGCGCGCGCCGCGCCGGCAGCGCACCAGGCGCGCCCTGTGGGCGGCCAGCCTGGTTGGGGCACTGGGTCTGGGTTACGGCATTCGTTCCCTGGGGTCAGCCTCCCGCCCGCCGGAAGCCGCGCTCGCTCCCGTCGCCACCGTAGCGACCGATCAGAGCGTGGCCGATGCGCCCACCCGTCCTTCCGGGCCCGGCGTGCTGGTTTCGATGCCGGCTAGCCGCCGCGCGTCGGTTCGACCGGCGGTGATCGCGCCACCAGGTCCGGACGAACTCGCACCAGCACCCGACGGTTCAGTACCACCCTCTGTCGAATCCTCCACCTCCGCGCTGCCAACCGATGCCGACCCGGGCCTGCAGGGATTCTGGCGCACGGTGCCATGGGACCAGGCCGAGGACGTGGCGGGCAAGGCCCCGGCGCGGGTCGACGGTGTGCCGGTGGAAGAGGTGCAGGTCCAGCCGAGCCGGGCAGGCGGGTCGCCCATGATGGTGGTGGCCCAGCGGCTGACGTCCGGTGAGGTGATCCAGACGATCGAGGGCCCGACCGCCGATGTCTCACAGCTACTCGCCCGGCGGGGCGATGGCGGCCTCGACTCCGCCGGCCGTCCCGCCGAGTCAATGCAGCGGGGCGATCGCATGCTGGTGGTCACCGGTGAGTTGCCGCCCGATTCGCTGCGGGCCATGGTGCGGCGGGTGAATGCGGCGCAGCGGGTGAAATAGGACGTGAGGACGTGAGGACGTGAGGACGTGAGGACGTGAGGTACCGAATAAACAGAGGAGGGCGGAATCCAGGATTCCGCCCTCCTTTTTCATTTCACCAACATCACGTCCTCACGTCTTCACGTCCCTATGTCTACTTCTCCAGATCCGCCTCGTGCACGAAGTCCTTATCGGTGTCTTCGTGATCGTAGACCTCGACTTCGTGATGGTGCACCTCACGGCTCAGCGTGATCTCGGCCAGTCGCGGCGAGATCATGGGATAGGTGCGGGCCCACAGCGCATACGTCGCGAGGAAGAGGCCAAGGAAGAGCGCGGTTGGCGCCAGCTCGGGCATGCCGAACACGGGGCCATTCTCCTCGCTCACTGAGGGGATGACCATCAGGAAGCGCTCCAGGAACAGGGCGGTGAGGCTGATGACCGCCACCGTTCCGAGAACTGCCCTGCTCTTCTTGGGCGCCACGCCGAGCAACACGGCAAACGGGATGAAGAACATTCCCGAGATGACGGCTCTGGCGACCGGAATCCACGGCCCCCAGAGTCGTGCGAAGACGAAGCCGGTCTCCTCGGGCAGGTTGGCGTACCAGATGACCTGAAACTGGGCCCACATGAGATAGGTCCAGAATACCGAGAACCCGAAGCACAGCTTGCCCAGGTCGTGACGCTGCTTGCCCGAGATCAGCTCTTCGACGCCGAGGTGCTTGCCGCCATAGATCATGTTGAGCGCGAGGAGCATGTGCGCGCCCAGGAATGAGCCCATGAAGTACCAGCCGCCGAGCAGGTTGGAGAACCAGTGCGGCTGCAGGGCCATGATCCCGTCAAACGCCACCATGGTGAACACGAGGGCGTAGAGGATGACGTAGACCGGGCCGAGCGTCTTGAGCCGACGATCAACCTGCTCGATGGCCCCCTCGGAGCCATCGAAGTTCGTGGTCCAGCGTTCGAACATGGCGCGGCGGCCACCGGTCGCCAGACCCTTGCTCGCGAAGACGTCGGGGACGAGATCCGTGCGAATGAGCTTCCAGCCGACCCAGTAGAGCGCCAGGAGACCGATGAACACGCGACCGAACATGGCGCCATGCGACAGCCACACCTGCTTGCCGTGCGAGAGCGCCGGCAGCTGCTCCTGCATGTGACCGTAGATGTGGGGATATCCGACCGTGTACACGAGGACGCAGCCGAGCAATGACACGGGGGCGAAGGCGACCACTGCCTCGGCGAACCGGATCACCATACCGGACCACCGGGCGTTCACCACCTTGTGCACCGCCGCCAAGGCGATGCTGCCGCCGGTGAGGCCGGTGAAGTAGATCCAGTTGACGTGGAACATCTGCCAGGCGCGATCAGCATCCTCACCCCGGAGTGCCAGCGGAAACAGCACCAGGCCAAGCAGCGTGAGTCCGAGCCCTACGCCCAAGTGGATGTCGTAGCGGCCGGCGAGGGACGCCTCGACCAGGCGCTGACGGAGCTTGCGCGGCGCCATCAGTTGGTGCCTCCGGTCAGGGCGGCCGTCGGCACGGGAGATGCCGCCTGCAGCGCCCGCAGGTGGTTCACGATGGCCCAGCGGTGTGCCGGGCTTGGCACCTTGTCACCGTACTTGGGCATGAGCCCGCGTCCGTAGCGGATGATGCTGTAGAGGTATCCGTCGGTGTAGCCGCGCGCCCGGGCCGTGAGCAGCGAGGGGACGGCCCCCAGCTTGGCCGCCACCGGGCCGTTCCCCGCCCCAGCCTGGCCGTGGCAGGTAGCACAGAAGGCGTTGTAGAGCGTGTCACCGCGCGCCTCGACCGTGGCGGGGGTGGCCGGCAGGTCGGGACCGGGGTTCGGGGCGGCGGCGCCGGTGAGGGTCGGATTCTGCAGCTTGTCCGCCACCGCGACGTCGAACGCGTAGGCCAGGACCGATGCATCGCCGATATCCCAGCTCGCCTCGCCGCCGCCGATGGGCACCGTGCCCTTGACGGTGTAGCGCGGTACATCGTTGCTGGAGTACGGCCGGATCGACCGCATGTAGACCATCTGGTCGAACCACGGGATGCGGTCCCACAGCTGGTCGGGCGACGGCACGGTATTGTACCAGTAGTCGCAGCCAGCGGTGGACAGCGTGAGCAACGCGAGTGCCGCCATGCGCATCCGGGAACTAAGCCGCACGCTTCACCTCCACCGCACCGGCGTCGGTGAACATCCTTTCGAGTGCCGGCGCCTGATCCGGCCCCGCCGGCACGAAGACGCCGATACGGTCGTCGCTGAAGCGCCCGTCGTAGGTCACGCCCTTGTTCCGCAGGATGCTCGACAGGAAGAACACCCCGAACAGGGTGGACAGCGCCCCGATCAGCACGGTCAGCTCGAACCCGATGACCACGAATGCCGGGATGGCCACGATCGGCTTGCCGCCCACGAGCAACGGCCAGTCGCGGTTCATCCAGATCTGCATGGAGAACGCCGCGGTGGTGCCGGTGAGTCCACCGATGAGCGTGAAGAGCCGCACCGGGCTCACGGCGTGGCCGCAGGCCTCCTCGAGCTCGTGGCTCGGGTGCGAGTAGTAGACCGTGATGTCCTTGCGGCCCTTGGCCCGGAGGGCGCGGATGGTGTCGCACGCAGCGTCGATGTGCTCAAACGACGCCAGGACCCCCGCGGTCACCTTGGAGGACTTGGCCATCAGTGATGTCCCGCGCTGGCCGTGTGCTTGCGCGGCATGGGGATGAACTCCTTGATCTCCTGAATCGCCACGATCGGGAAGTTCTTGGCGAAGAGCAGGAACCACATGCCGAACCACCCGAACGACCCCGCGAGGATGCCCCAGTCAGCCCAGGTCGGCGTCATGGTGTCCCACGCATAGGGTATATAGTCGTTGGACAACGACGACACGATGATCACGTAGCGCTCGAACCACATCCCGATGTTGACAAAGATCGAGATGACGAACAGCGCCGTCAGGTTCGTCCGGATCTTGCGGAACCAGAGCAGCTGCGACACGCCGGCATTGCAGATGATCATGGTCCACCCACCCCACCAGCCCGGGCCGAACGCGCGGCGCCAGAACGTGGTCTGCTCAAAGGTGTTCCCGCTGTACCACGCCACGAAGTACTCCATCCCGTAGGCGTAGAGCAGGATCGTCCCGGTGAAGAGCGTCAGCTTCGACATGTTGTCGAAGTGGTAGTCGG
This sequence comes from Gemmatimonadota bacterium, assembly GCA_031402225.1. Taxonomy (GTDB): domain Bacteria; phylum Gemmatimonadota; class Gemmatimonadetes; order Gemmatimonadales; family GWC2-71-9; genus JAGGAG01. The sequence continues at coordinate 11,562 of JANNSD010000059.1, forward strand.
TGATCATGTGCTCGAGCTTCAGGTATTTCCGGAGCGGGATGAGCAGCGTGAACACCATCCCGACGCCGGAGTAGATGGCGCCCGCCACGAAGTACGGAGCGAAGATGGTGCCGTGCCAGCCGGGAATGAGTGAGCTCGCGAAGTCCCAGGACACGACCGAGTGCACCGAGAGCACCAGCGGCGCCGCCAGGGCCGCGAGGTACAGGTAGGCGCGCGAGTAGTGGCGCCACTGGTTGTCGGTGCCCTGCCAGTTGAGCGAGAGCGCGCCGTACACCTGCTTGCGCCAGCCGGTCACCTTGTCGCGCACCGCCGCCACGTCGGGGATGAGGCCGAAGATCAGGAACAGGGTGGAGACCGTGAGGTACGTCCCGATGGCAAAGACGTCCCACACGAGGGGCGACTTGAAGTTGGGCCACAGGTACCGCTGGTTCGGGTAAGGCAGCAGCCAGTAGAAGATCCACTGGCGCCCGATGTGGATGATCGGGAAGAGGCCGGCGGTCATGACCGCGAAGACCGTCATCGCCTCGGTGGCCCGGTACACGGCGGTGCGCCACGGCGAGCGGAAGAGAAACAGGATCGCCGAGATGAGCGTGCCCGCGTGGCCGATGCCAACCCAGAACACGAACGTGGTGATGAACACCGACCAGAAGATCGGCGGCTGGTAGCCGGCGAGCCCGAGGCCGTCGCGGAGAATCAGCGTGAAGGTGACCGCCCCAACGAGGAAGAGGCCCACGGCCCCGGCCAGCATCAGGTTGTATCCCTTCGTCGCTGGCGACAGGGTGCCGACGACGTCGCGGGTGACGTCAGCGTGGGTCTGCGTAGGCGGCGGCTGGGCGATGACGGCCATCAGTGCTGCTCCTCGCCGCCCGCGGCGGCGTGTGCAACGGGCTCGCGGCGCAGCACCTTGGCCAGGTACGTCACGGCGGGCCGGACGTTGATCTCTTCCAGAATGTGGTAGCCGCGGGGACTCTCCTTGACCTTCAGCACGGCGCTGCCGGGATCATGCATGTCGCCAAAGGTGATGGCGCGCGACGGGCAGGCCTGCTGGCAGGCCGTCACCACGTCGCCGTCCCGGAGCGCCCGATCCTCGAGTTTCGCCACATGCTGGGCAACGCGAATCCGCTGGACACAGAAGGTGCACTTCTCCATGACGCCGCGCGCCCGCACCGTGACATCCGGGTTGAGCTGCAGGTTGAGCGGCTCGGGAAACGCCTTCTTGTTGTAGGCGAGCCAGTTGAAGTAGCGGACCTTGTAGGGGCAGTTGTTGGCACAGTAGCGGGTGCCGACGCAGCGGTTGTACACCTGTCCGTTGAGGCCGTCGGGCGTGTGATACGCCGCGTACACCGGGCACACCGGCTCGCAGGGCGCATTGTCGCAGTGCTGGCACATCAGGGGCACGAAGCGCGCCTCGATCGGCTCGCCATCAAAGCCGCCTTCCCAGTAGCGCTCGATGCGCATCCAGCTCATTTCGCGCCCGCGCAGCACCTGATCCTCGCCCACCCACGCGATGTTGTTCTCGGCATAACAGGCCGTCACGCAGGCCGAACAGCCGGTGCAGCGCGAGAGGTCCACCGCCATACCCCACATCGCATGCTCGCCGACGTAATTGCCGAGGCGGCGTCCCTGGCCATCTTCCCGGCCCACCTGGCCCTCGCGCCAGCCCTGAAGGGCCTCCAGCTCGCGGGGGGTGTTGATCTCGTGCGCCGGGTGCCCTGCCGCCTTCGCGGACTGCTCCAGCGTCAGGCCCTGCTCCGCGTGGACCAGCGGCATGGCCTCGGCGATACCGCGCCCAAGCTGCCGGGTGTTGCCCTCGGTCTTGGCGACCTTGCGGTAGGCGGGCGTACGCTCGACCTGCACCTTTACCGACACATAGGGAATGAACGCGCCGGAGACCGGTCCGAGCAGGTCGAGATAATTCACGCCACGACCCTTGGCGAACTCGCCCAGCTCGGTATGCCCGAGGCCGAGCGGCATGGCAATCACGTCGGCGCGGAGGCCGGGGTAGATGTAGGCCGCCGCTTCGACCGAGCCATGCGGCGAAGTCACCTTGAGAATCTCGCCCTCGCGCACGTTGAGGCGCGCCGCCGCCTCGGGGCTGAGTTCCACCCACGACTGCCAGGTGATCTTGGTGACGGGATCAGGGTTTTCGGCGAGCCACGGCCGGTTGGCGCCTCGACCATCGAAGTAGTGCGACGAGGCATACGGCAGCAGCGTGAACTCACCGGTGCCTTCGAGCGCCGCCGCGGCCGCCGTCACGTCGGTACTGGCCAGCGTCACCGGCACCACCACGGCGTCCTGGTACACGCCGCCCCGCGCTAGCGCCGCGCGCCACATCGCGTCGCCGCCAGGGAAGCGCGCCTGCCAGGTCGACTTGAGCTGGTCCTCCCAGCTCGCGGCGGAGAACTTCGCCAGGGAACCGCCCGCCTTCTGCGCCGTCTTGAGCAGGATGTCGCCCGGCGCCATGGTGTTGAACACCGGCGTCAGCACTGGCTGCATCAGGCCCCACACACCGTTGCGCGCGTTGAGGTCGTCCCAGCGCTCGAGCGCATGATGGCTCGGCAGCAGCAGGTCGGACGCGGCGGCCGTCTCGTCGAAGTACAGCGCCGTGGAGACCTTGAAGGGCACCTTGCCCAGTGACTCGGCGAACTTCGTGGCGCGCGGCGCCGTGAAGACCGGATTGGCCTCCTGCACCAGCACCACCTCGACCTCACCCGACGCCATCGACTTCGAGAGCGCCTCGAGGGCGCCGAATCCGTCGCCATGATCGAGATCAGCCCCGAACCGTACCGTCTGCCCGACGTTGCCTGCCGCAAAGTTGAGCAGGTTCACCGCGGCGCAGAGTTCGGTGGCGCCGGCGGTCTGGCTGCCGATGCCGCCCGCGACCGCGAGGCTCGGGCTGGCGGACGCGAACTCCTTCGCCAGGCGCGTGATGGTCTCGGCCGACAGGCCGGTAGCCTTCGCCGCGTCATCGACACTGACCGACGGCATGCCCGGCACGCTGCCGCCACGCTGCTGGAGCAGCACGCCGGCCATCGCGAGGGCGAGCGACGTCTCGGATCCGGGAACGACCGCATGCCACTCGTCGGCGTTCAGGCCGGTGAGCGACGCACGCGGTGCGAAATAGACGTGCTTGGCTGCCTCGCGCCCCGGCGTGAACCCGTGCGCGTCGGCGTACGCGAGCTGGTACTCCGTGCTCGAGCCAAAGGTCTCGAGGAAGTCAGCACCGAAGGAGACGATGTACTTCGCCGCGGCGAAATCGTATGCCGGGATCTCGTCGCGACCAAAGACACGCGCATTGGCGGCGCGCACCGGCTCGAGGTCGAACGGCTGGTAGCGCACCACACGGCCGCCGGCCGCCGAGGTCCAGTCACCGAGGAAGCTGGAGAACGTGCCCCGCCCCGCCCCCGTAATGACGGCGAGCTTGCCGCCCGCCGCGCCGATTTTCTGCGCCAGCAGGGCGATCGCGTCGTCCCAGCTGATTTCCTTCCAGGCGCCACCCTGCTTCACCATCGGAGCCCGCACCCGCCCCGGGTTGTAGAGCCCCTGCAGGCCGGCCTGCCCCCGGGCGCACAGGGCACCCTTGTTGATCGGGTGCTCAGGATTGCCCTCGAGCTTGACCGGGCGCCCTTCCCGTACCCGGACATGCAGGCCACACCCCGCGCTGCACTCGGTGCAGGTGCTCGCGTACCAGGTCGGAATCCCGGGCACCTGATCCTCGGACTGGACCAGGTACGGAATCAGCTTCTCGACTCTTTCCGTCGAGCACCCGGACAGCGCCACCGCGCCGGCACTCGTGGTGCCCAGCACCGCGAGGAATCGCCGGCGGGAAACATCGGAAGACGGTTCGCGTTCGTCGGACATTCAGGCTCCGAAGGGACGTGAAGACGTGAAGACGTGAAGACGTGAAGTGATCATCCTCACGTCCTCACGTCCTCACGTCCTCGTGCTCCTAGTAGTGACATGCGGTGCAATCGCGGTTCACATTCCGCGCGAGATGGCAATTGATGCACCATCCCATGTTGTTGATGTTGTTGACCTTGTAGACCTGCGGCATGCGGCTCACGTCACCGTGACAGGTGGCGCAGGCATTCGGGCCCATGGCCTTGATGTGCTGCGAATGCGGGAAGTGTACGTGGCGCGCCAGTGAGTGCACCCGGACCCACTCGATCGGCTTCTTGGTGTTCCAGGACTCGCGCACGAGCGCGATCTGCAGCTGATTGGCGCTGTCGGCGCCGCCGATGATGAGGTGGCATCCCATGCAGGTCTGCATGGAGGGAATGCCCGGCTCATTGCTCACCGCCGCGGAGTAGTGGCAGTACTGGCAGGAAATCTTGTACTGACCCGAATGCACGTCGTGCCGGAAGTACACCGGCTGCCGCGGACCCTTGAAGGCCGCCGAGTCGGACGCCGTCAGCACCACGCCGACCGGACCAGACGGCTGCTGCGCGCCGGAAGGCCGCCCAGCAGCGGCAATCGCGATGATCGCCGCCGCACATGCAGCCAAGGTTATCCACGCCGACTTCCGCATTGATCGCTTCACCGCTCAGGGGAGAACCGACTGCGCGAATGCCGGGGCCAGATTGCCACGGCACAGATAAGATATCGATCTTGTGAAAAAAATCACAAGGGCGCCATCAAGAAGTGTCTTCAAAGGCTCGCTAAGGTACAGTCACCAATGGTGATAACACAACCCGGTACCGACCCGGGAAAGGACGGGGCATCCCTCAGGTCATTAGAAACACTACCCGGGTGCACCTCGGCTCGTTCCCGCCGCCCCTCCACCACCGCTGGAAGCCCCCTCGGCGGTCGGCACGGCGTCCGGTTTGGGCAGTGAACCCGGCGGCCCAACCTCGGGCAGCGACACCCCCATGCGACGCAGATAGTGGATTACTTCGATGTTCATGGCGCGGAACAGTTTCGCCTCCCGCTGGTCGAGGCCGGCGCGGAACAGTGATTCGCGCAGCGACCGCACCACGTTATCGTACTGCCGCGTCTTGAAGAACTCGATGGCGGCCAGCGTCCGCACCCAGTCGTTGAACATCAGTTCCTGTTCAGCGAGCGTCGCCGGCTTCGCCGTGCGGCGCGGCTTCTTGAACGGCACCGTGTCACCGCCCGCCGCGGTCCACACCTCGTAACACATCACGGCAATCGCCTGCGCCAGGTTGAGCGAGGTGTAGGAAGGATCGGTCGAGATGGTGACGAGAGTATGGCAGGCGTCCAGTTCGTCGTTGGTAAGTCCGTGGTCCTCCCGGCCCGCCACGATGGCCACCGGCCCACTGATTCCCCAATCGAGCAGCTCCGACGCGGCCTCCCGCGGCCGGAGCACGCGCCGCTTCGCGGCGCGCTCCCGGCCGGTCAGCACCATGGCCTGCACACAGTCGGCCAGGGCGGGCTCGAGCTGGTCGTACACCTCGATGCGGGAAATGAACTCGGCGGTGTTGTGCGCCACGCCCTCGATGCGATAGGCGTCGAGCTCGACCTCCGGTGCCACGACGCGCATGCTCGCAATGCCGAAGTTGCGGCAGATGCGCACCGCGCTGGCGACGTTGACGATGTCCTGTGGCGCAATGAGGACGAGGTGGACCGGGACTGGAAGGCTCACGACGGCGGCAAGAAGTCAGGGCGGCAGGGCGGCAGGAAACTCATCCCCGGATCTCCGCCCCCGCTTGCGCTTCAATGACCTTGATGGCCTCCAGGTAGTCAGCATTCTCTCCGAGCTGGGCGCGCGCATTGCCATACAGCGCGTGCGCCAGCTCGAGCATGGGTCCGGATACACCGGTTTCCTTCAGCAACCCTACGGCGATCCCGGCGTCCTTCTGCAGCAGCGACAGCTTGAACGTCTTCGGGAACGCCCCCGTCAGCACGCGATCGGGCACCAGTGTCTCACTCACGAAGGAACGCCCGCTCGACGTGTTCAGGACGTCCAGGGCCGTGCGCGCCGGTACACCGGCCTTGACCAGGGCCGCGAGACCCTCGCCCACCGCCAGGATATTGACCGCCAGCAGTGCATTGTTCACCGCCTTCATGGCGTGGCCCGACCCGACGGGACCCATGCGCACGATCCGTGACCCGAACGCCTCCAGGACCGGGACCGCGCGGTCGAAGCGCTGCGGATCACCGCCGACCATGACGGTGAGGGTGCCACTCTCGGCGCCATTCGTGCCGCCGCTCACGGGGGCATCGATGAAGCCGAAGCCCAGCGCGTCGAGCCGGCCGGCGATGCGCCGACTGCTCGCGGGGTCGCCGGACGTGCAGTCCACCAGCAGCGCGCCGCGACCGAGCCCGGCAAGGAGCCCGTCCGGCCCGTCGAGCAGGGCCTCGACCTCGGCGGAGGTGGGCAGGCAGGTGATGACTATGGTTGCCCCCGCGACGGCCTCTCGCGGGGTCACGGCGGCCCGGGCGCCAACCTCGGCGGCCAGTTCCGACGCGCGCGCGCCGGTACGGTTCCACACGGTCAGGGGAAAGCGCGCGGCAACGCGCGCCGCCATCGGCCGTCCAATGGCGCCGAGGCCGAGGAAGGCGACCGTCATCCTTCCTTCTTGCCGTGCTCGCCACCGCCGTCGGCCTTGCGCTGGCCCAGCTCGCGATCGAGCAGCAGCAGCGCCGGCCGGTCTTCGCCCACCATCTTGAGCTGCTCGACGATGAGCTCCGCCGTCTTCTCCTCCTCCACCTGCTCGTTCACGAACCAGTCGAGGAACACCCGGGCCGGGTAGTCCTTTGTCTCCATCGCCAGGGCGTACAGGTCGTGGATGCTCTTGGTGACGGCGCGCTCCTGCAGGAGGGCCTGCTCGAACACCGTGACCGGCGTTTCGAACTGGACTGGCGGCTGAGAGATGGCGGGCATCTTCACGATCCCACCGCGGTCGAGAATGTGATCGAAGATCTTCATGGCGTGGACGTACTCCTCGCCAGCCTGGACCCGCATCCAGGCGGCGAAGCCTGGCAAGTTGTGGTGCTCGAAGTGCGCCGACATCGAGAGGTAGGCGAACGACGAATAGAACTCGTTGCGGACCTGCTCGTTCAGCGCGTCCTGCATCCTGGGACTGATCATCGGGAAATGCTCCTCCACTGGGGTCGTTCGCCGGCAGGGACGGGCGCACCGGCCTGACCGAATATAGGTTCCCCCCACGCCGGTCGGTTGGCAACATCCACTTGCATCGCCGGAGCCGCTCCTGACCCGCACGCCCTTCGCCGCGCCGCGCCTCGTGCTCGCGCTGCTCGGCTCGCTGTTGATTCTCTTCATCGTGGGCCCCCTGGTGCGCCTCCTGTTCATGGCGTCCCCATCGAGCCTCGGTCGAGCGCTCGCCGACCCGGAACTGCAGGCGTCGATCGTGCTCACCGTGCTGTGCGCCACCGCCGCGACGGCGATCGCCGGTATCCTTGGGGTCCCGCTGGGCTACCTGCTGGCGCGCACCCGCTTTCCCGGGCGCCGGCTGCTGCTCGGCATCGTGGACCTGCCAGTGGTCGTGCCGCATCCGGTGGCCGGCATCGCACTGCTGCTCTTCCTGGGACGGCACTCGCCCGTGGGCGGCGCACTCGGGTCGATCGGGCTCGAGTTCGTGAGCCACGTACCCGGCATCGTGGCGGGCATGCTGTTCGTGTCCGCCCCGCTCCTGGTGAGCGGCGCGCGCGAGGCGTTCACCACGGTGGACCCGAAGCTGGAGCGGGTGGCTCGCTCGCTGGGGGACACCGCCTGGTCGTCCTTCCGGCGCGTCACGCTGCCGCTCGCGGGCCGCGGCATTCTCGCCGGTGGCATCCTGGCGTGGGCGCGGAGCGTCAGCGAGTTCGGCTCAATCGTGATCCTGACATACAACCCGAAGGTGGCGAGCATCCTCATCTTCGACCGGTTCACGGCCTATGGACTGCCGGCGGCGGTGCCAGCGGCGGTCCTGCTGCTGGTGGTGGCGCTGGCGGTCTTCGCCCTGGTGCGCCTGGTCGAGCCGAGGGAGTCCCGGTGATCCGCCTCGAGAACCTGCGGGTGCGGGTGGGCCGCTTTGACCTGGTGGACATCTCGATTGAGGTGCCGACCGGCGGCTACGCGCTGATCATCGGTCCCACCGGGAGCGGAAAAACAACGCTCCTCGACGCCGTGGCCGGCCATGTGCCCCTGCTGGCCGGGCGGGTGTGGGCCCACGGCGAGGACGTGACCGGCCTCGCACCGGAACTGCGGCGGCTCGGCATCGTCTACCAGCAGTACCACCTGTTTCCGCACCTGTCGGTGGGCGAGAACATCGCCTATGGCCTGCGACGCCGCGGCGGCGCGGCGGAGGCCATTGCGGCGCGGGTGCGCGCGCTCGCGGCGCTGCTCGGCATCACCGCGCTCCTGGAGCGCCGCGTACAGGGCCTCAGCGGCGGCGAACAGCAGCGAGTGGCCATAGCGCGGGCACTCGCGCCCAGGCCATCGGTGCTGCTGCTGGACGAGCCGTTTGCGGCCGTGGACCCCGCCACCCGCACGGTGCTCCGGCGCGAGCTCCGCGCGCTGCATGAGGCCGAGGGCATTACCACACTGCAGGTGACCCACGACTTCGGTGATGCGCTGCGCCTGGGCGACATGGTCGCGGTCATGGCCGACGGGCGTGTCGTGCAGCAAGGGCGCCCGGAAGAGGTGTTCCGCTATCCCAACTCCGCCTTCGTCGCGCGGTTCGTCGGCACCGGCAACGTGATTGCCGGGCAGGTGGTGCGCACCGGCCGCCAGGAGGCCGATGGCCGGTTTCCGGCGCGCTTCGTGAGCGGCACCCTCGCGCTGTCCGTTGTCGCGGAGCGGGAGGGCCCCGCGCACGCGGTGATCCGCCCGGAGGACCTGCTGCTGAGCGCGGCGCCCTTGCCGGCGTCGATCCGGAATCGCATCGAGGCCGTGGTCGAGCGCGTCGAGCACCTCGGTCCCGTCGTGCAAGTACAGTTGGCGGCGGGCCGCGACCTTGTGGCGGCCGTCACCAGCGCCACGGCGGACGAACTTGGCCTCCGGCCGGGTGTCCGGGTGTGGTTAGGATTGAAGGCAACTGCCGTCCACCTGGTCTAGGAGCACCACATGCCGTCCGCTACCCGGCGAACCCTGTCACTCATCGCGGCTGCCGGCATCGCCGCGATCGCGATCTACTTCCTGCGAGGGATGCCCCGTCCCGTGGCATCACCGAGCGACCCGGCGGCAGCCACCGCGGAAGGTGGGTCGCCAACGCCGCCCGCACTCGCCTCGCCGCAACTGCGGGTCTTCGCCACGATCGGCGACAGCAACTCCCGGATCGAAGGGGTGGCAGCGCACGCCGGCAAGCTCTACACCGCTGACTGGAAGGACGGGGGCGTCTATGCGGTGGACGCGGTCACCGGACAGGTGCAACGGGTGGGACAACTGCCCACCAAGCCGGGCGAGAGCCTGCTGGGCGTGGCCACCGATTCTGCCGGGAGTGTGTACATCGGCGCCCCCGAAACGGGCATCATCTACCGCATCGACGCCGCCAGACTGGGCAAGGCCGACTTCAAGCCGCGCAAGGACGCCGAGGCGTTCGCGGCGGGAGCCGTTGGCGCGAACGGACTGACATTCGACGCGAACGGTCATCTCTGGATTTCCGGTGGCGATGCGAACACGGTGTATCACGTGGGCCCGAAGGGCGGCACGGCGACGGTCTTCGCCAAGGGATATGCGGTAGCGTCGAACGACACCACGATGCCGGTCCGCGCCTACGTCACCAATGGCCTGGGCATCGACTCGGCGGGCAACGTGTACACCGCGAACACGGGCACGGGAGAGATCACCCGTCTCGAGGTGAAGCCGGGGTACACGCTGGGCGCCATCTCGTCCGTGGTGACCGATGCCCGGCTGCTCGGCGCCGACGGCCTCATGGTCGACCCGAACGGCGACATCTGGGTCACCGCCAACTATCGCAACACGCTGGCGCGGGTCTCGCCGGCCGGCGCCGTCACGATCGTGGTGCACGACTCCACCGCCTCGGTGCTTCACTTCCCCGCCGAGTTCAAGCGCGTGGGCCGCACGTTTTTCATGGCCAACCTGAACTTCCCGCTCGGGGCCAACCGCAAGACGACCTACAAGGGCGCCCAGATCGCGGCTGTCGAGGTGCCGTAGGTCCGATGCCCCCGCGCCTGATGCACGTGGACCTCGACGCGTTTTTCGTCGAGGTGTGCCGGCAGCGGAACCCCGAGTTACGCGGGGTCGACCTCCTCGTGGTTGGCGGGCGGCGGGACTCGCGCAGTGTGGTGCAATCGGCCTCGTACGGCGCGCGGAAGTTCGGCATTCGTGCCGGGATGCCGATTGCACGCGCGGTGGCGCTGTGCCCGGCTGCCACCTTCTTTGCGGGCGAATTCGCCTGGTACCGCGATGCGTCCCGGCAGGTGCGAGCCATTCTCGAGCAGTTCTCGCCGACCGTGGTGATGTCCGGCCTCGACGAAGGCTATCTCGATTTCGCCGGCACCGAGCGCCTCTACCCCGTTTCCCTGCTGCCGGTGGCCGAGTTGATCCGCACCACCGTGCACCAGACGGCAGGGCTCGACGCGAGCATCGGCATCGGGCCCAACCGCATGGTGGCGAAGCTCGCCTCCGACGCCGCGAAGCCCCGCGGGATCGTCGAGGTGCGCACCGGTTGGGAGGAAGGATTCCTCGCGGGCCTGCCGCTGCGCGCCATGCCCGGGGTCGGGCCGTCCACGGCGAGCCGCCTCGCCACCGTGGGACTGGTGGACGTGTGGCAGGTGCAGCGCCTGACCGAAGCCCAGCTGGCCCACCTGATCGGGACGGAGGAGGCGAGGCCCCTCAAGCTGCGCGCCCACGGCTGGGGCGGCACGGTGTTGCGGGGCAATCGACCGGCGCGATCGGTGAGCCGCGAAACAACCTTCGGCCGCGACGTGCGCGACCCCGACGAGCTCGAAACAATGCTCCTGCTCTTCGTGACGCGCGTCTCGGCGCAGCTGAGGGACGCACATCTCATGGCGCGCACCATCACACTCAAGCTGCGGCACGACGACTTTACCACCGTGACGCGGAGCGCGACGTTGCGCGAGGCGACGGACCTCGATCGCGACCTCTTCGAGGCCGTGCGCCCCTTGTTCCACGCGGCGTACCAGGAGGTGCGTCAGCGGAATCGCGGCGTGCGGCTCATCGGCGTCAGTGCCACCAACCTCACGCAGGCCTCGGCGCCAGACCTCTTCGAGTCTCCGGAGCGGGAAAGGCTCCGGCTGTTGTCACGGGCAGTGGACCAGGTGAGGGAGCGGTTCGGCGACCGTGCGGTGGGGCCGGCCGGGATTCTGGGGTTGACGAAGACGTGAAGACGTGAAGACGTGAAGAGCTACTTCGAAAGCCGGCCCTGCAGGGCCTTCGGGTCCCGGAAGTCCCCTTCGTCAAATCGCAGCCGCACCACACCGGACGCGCGGTCGACCTTCGACCCCAGGCCCTCGAACGTTGCCACGCGGCCATTGGGCAGGATGGCCCTGACGCTGCTGTTGCGGTAAAGCGGATAGAACCCGAGCGGCATCCGTGCGGCGCCTGCCGGCACGGTACAGCGACACGACACCTCGGCTGACGAGCCGACGTTGAGCCGGATCAACAACGGCTGACCGGTCCCGTTGGTGACGTATGGCAGGAACAGGGGCGGCTCGCTGCTGTCGGCGCGCGCCTCCAGGCGAACGTAGCGCTGGCGCGCATCGAGTACCTGCGTTCGCTGCAGGTCACGGCCACCAGACTGGCCCTTTCCGCCGGGCGGGCTGATGGCATACCAGCTCAGCGACAGCGACGGCGCCCGCCGGATGCTGAAGACACTCGAGTCACCGGGCGCGACGCGGCGCTCGCGCTCGGCGCCGACCACCACGCCGATCGGCACCGACAGCCGGTTGACCATGCGCAGCTCGACGCTGCGGTTGGCGATGTATCCGAGCGCCATCACCAGCAGGAGCGCGGCACCAACCACCACGAGGGCCACGCGCAGCACGCTCGCCGGTTCGCCGGGCCGGCTTGCCTCACCGGCCTCCAGGCGCAGCGCACGTGCCATCTCGCCGGCCCTCTGAAATCGCTGGCCGCGATCCTTGGCCAGCGCCCGCACGATGACCGCCGACAGCCACGCCGGGATTCCCGCATTGCGGGATTCCGGTGCAGGCACCGGCGCAGAGAGGTGCTGGCGTACGATCTCCTGGCTGTCCTCACCCTCGTACGGCGGAACGCCGGTGACCATGTGGAAGAGCATCGCACCGAGCGAATAGAGGTCGGCGCGCCCGTCGAGGTCCGCATAGCCCATTGCCTGCTCGGGGCTCATGTAGGCCGGCGTCCCCACCACAAACCCGGCCTGCGTGTTTCCTGCGCTGCCATCGAGGCGCTTGGCGATGCCGAAGTCCACCAGCAGGGGCCGGCCGGTGCGGGCATCGAGCATGATGTTGTCGGGCTTGATGTCCCGGTGCACCAGTCCCGACTCGTGCGCGTGCTCCAGCGCGGCGAGTATGCCGAGCGCGATCGGTACCGCGCGCACCACCGGCATCGGCCCTTCGCGCTTCAGGGCGGCGGTCAGCGGCTCGCCGTCCACGAAGGGCATCGCATAGTAGACGAGGCCCTGCCCCTCGCCGACGAAATGAAGCGGCAGGATGTTCGGATGATCGAGGGCGGCGATGGCGCGGGCCTCCTCCCGGAAGCGCGCCAGGGTGCCCTTGGCCCAGATCAGGTCGGGCCGGAGCACCTTGACGGCGAGCCGGCGCTCCAGCTGCCGGTCCTGCACCTCGTAGACCTCGGCGAAGCCACCCGTACCAACCCGCACGCCAACTGCATACTGGGCACCCAGCGCCGCCGCCAGCCGCTCGGTCACCGAGCCGCCCTGCGGAAGGGTGACCGCCTGGGTCACGGTGGGCTGGTCGTCCGCCATCGCTTGTGCTCGAGAATGGAGTTGCCGGGCGCGCCGCGCCCGGGGAGCCCGTCAGCGTGCCGGAAGGAACCCGCTGACCGGGTTGGTGCTGCGCGGTACCTGCTTCTTCTCGGGGGCGGGGGGGGGCGCCACCACGACCGGATCAGGTGGAGGCGCCTCCACCACCGGTTCTGGCTCGACCGTGGCCCCCGGCGGCTCGCTGACTGGCTCGGCGGCCGGCGGCGGCACGCGCGCAGCATAGGTGTTCGAGCGCGTGCGGCGGCTGCCGCTGTCGGGGCGTCGCGCCAGCGGAGGCAGGTCGCGCTTTTCCACCCGGAGCGCGATGAGGCCCGAGCCAGACTGCAGTCGCGCATCGAGACCGTCAAAGACCGCCTCGCGTCCGGCGGCGTCCTGCACCCGTACCGTGGTGCCCGGCGCTAGCCGATAGTACCCGAGCCAGGTGGGCGCGGCATCCGAGGGAATGTCGCAGTCGCAGAGCCGCTGTCCAGGCTGCGACTCGATGGCCACTCGAAGCGACACTCCCGCTGCGTTGGTAACGCGGGGGGCGAAATACACTTCGCCGCCAGCCGCCCCGACGTCAATGGTGTGCCGAACGATGCCGCCTGGATCGGTGTCCTTGAAGGAGCCCTTGAGCTCCTCTCCGAGAGCCTTGCCATTCGCCGAGACCGGGCGGACAACCGACCATTCCGCGGCGAGCTCACGCCCGGCAGGCCACGGCAGGCGGAGGCTGTCACCCGAATCGACGAGTTGCTGGCGACCATCCGCCAGTGTCAGCCACACGGGGCTCAGCAGGCGGTTGGCGAACACAACGGTGGCCGAGCCGGCCGGGCGCGACATCGCTGCCCCAGCAACCACTGCGAGCAGCACGGCGGCTGCCACCAGCCAATTGCGGCCGCGAGGCCCCGCGCTGGCTCCGATCACATCGGCCGAGTCCGGCGACGCCAGGGTCGCAGGCCGCTTCGACAGCGTGGATGCCGGTACTGCCGCAGGCATGCTGGCGAGCCCGGCGCGGAGCACCTCCATCAGGTGCCCCGCCGACGGGTAGCGGTCGGCGGGATCCTTCGCCATGCAGCGACGGACGACGGCGCTCAGCCACGCCGGTACCCGTGGATTGCGCACGGAGGGATCAGGCACCGGCTCGGAGAGGTGGCGCCCGACAATTTCCTGCGAGGTCTTGCCCTCGTAGGGCGGCGCCCCGGTCAGGAGCTGGAACAGCATCGCCCCGAAGGCGTACAAATCGGCACGCGCATCGACCGTGTCCCGGCCGAGGGCCTGCTCCGGGCTCATGTAGAGCGGCGTGCCAACGACGAAGCCGATCTGCGTGTGGGTGGATATACCGTCGAGACACTTGGCAATGCCGAAATCGAGGAGCAGCGGGCGTCCGGTGGCTTCCTCGATGAGCACGTTGTCGGGCTTGATGTCGCGGTGAATGATGCCGTGCGCATGCGCGTGCTCGAGCGCCTCGAGCACGGGGAGCACCATCGGCACCAGCGTTTGCGGATTGAGCGGGCCCTGTGCCAGCAGGAGGTCAGCGAGGGTCGGACCTTCCACGAAAGACATGACGTAGAAGACGAGGCCTTCGCTGTCGCCGACGAAATGGATCGGCACCGTGTGCTGGTGGTTGAGCTTGGCGATGGCCCGGGCTTCCTGCTTGAACCGGGCGCGCATGCCATGGGTCCAGGCGACGTCGGGCCGAAGCACCTTCACGGCGAGGCGGCGATCCAGTTCGATGTCACAGATCTCGAAGACATCGGAGAAGCCGCCCTGGGCCAGGCGCCGCACCACCACATATTGCGCGCCCAGCGCCTCGCTCAGCGCGTGGATGAGTTCCGCATCACCCGGCAGCGGATCGTGGGGCGTACACACACACGTGCTGCCCCGCTCACCACGGCAGCGCGGACAGGTGACCTGGGTCACCGAGCCAAGTTCGGAGGGAGCAGTCATCGTTGCATCGTGCACGGCAGCGTCCGGGGCGCCTGTCGGGGCCCCTTTTCGCCAGCCTGATTACACGCCCCGCCTAGGGTATCCAAGCGCTGATTCCACGCTAAGTTGGACTGTCACTGTGGGCACTGAACGAGCGCCCGGACCGGGGCTCGCGCTGTCGCAAAAATGCACAAAGAGTGCCACCCCCGGCTACGAACGAAAGGACGCCCGATGGAGCAGCACAGCGGACCCGGCAAGAGCCTGCTCCGGTTCCTCACCGAACCGTCCCACGTCAACTTCGGCGGCAAGGTGCATGGTGGAATGGTCATGAAGTGGATCGACCAGGCCGGCTATACCTGTGCCGCGCAGTGGAGCGGCACCTACTGCGTCACCGTCTATGTTGGCTCACTGCACTTCCTGAAGCCGATCATGGTGGGCTCGGCGGTGGACATGCGAAGTCAGGTCATTCACACCGGCCGATCGAGCATGCACATCTTCATTGATATCTTCGCCGGCGACCCGCGGGAGCGGGTCACCCACCGGTGCGCCTACTGCCTGGCCGTTTTCGTGGCGCTCGGCGTGGATGGCCGGCCCATGACGGTGCCCCAGTGGACGCCGGGCACGGAACGCGAGCAGGCGCTCGAGCGCTATGCGCTGCGCCTCGTCGAACACCGGAAGCAGATGGATGCGGAAGCCGCCGAGATCCTCGGCACGACGCCTTGAAGGCCGCGGCGAGGTGAGCGCCATGGGCGACGCTCACCCTGCGGTCCGGCTCAAAACTGGTAGGTAACCGTGACGCCGATCGACGGCTGGGTGCTCTTCGGGTTGTCGAGCTCCCCGTAGTCATCCAGGCTGGAGAAGTCGAGGCGAAACTCCGGCCGGATCACCGCCTTGGGGAAGGCGTGAATGTTGAGCGTGGCGGTGACGCTGCCGAAATTGCGCGCGTCGGCCACCGCGTACCCAAGCACCCCTGACGTGCGGACGCCGTTTTTGTCCTGGACGTAGTCGCCCCGCAAGCCCAGGTTGAACACCGGCGAGAGGTCGCGCACCAGCCAGATGCCACCACCCCACCATGTGGCATTCTCGTTCGGATCGGCGAGGAGCCCCTGCTCCTCACCGTAGTCGAACTGCGCGACGAAGGTCGTCTTCGCTCCCAGCTTGAAGGTGCCCATCCCCTCGAACCCATAGCGCAGGTTGTCGTTGTTGTCGGCCTGTTCGGGGCCGACGTACCCGATCACGCCGACAGTCACCGCCGGGCTCGGGTTAAGCCCAAGGCGACCCATGAAGGAGAGGGCGCTGTTGTTGTCCACCACCACGTCCCACCCGTTAATGATGCGCAGCTGGGCGTCCACCTTGGGCCCGAACTTGAAGTCGACGCCCAGGCCGGTGTTGGTAAAGTTCTCGAGGTACACGAACTGGTTGCCCACGTCGGCGTTCGGATCGATCACGTCGGCGATCACTTCGTAGCCCATCATCGTCCACATCTTGCCCAGCTTGAACTGGACCCAGTGATCGGCCCCGCCGGTAGGGACGTTCAGGGTGACGTAGCCCTCGGTCAGGTCGCCGTTCGGTCCCAGGGACAGGCCCTGTGCCTGCGTCACCGCTGCATCCTGGCCAAAGAGCAACTCCACTCGTGCGCCCGCGTCGAGCTTACCGGTGTCGACCGGCTTCGTGATGCTCAGTTCCGCCGCATTCAGCATGAATTGCGACTGGTAGCGGTTATAGAACCGGCCCACCAAAATGTTGCCGGTGGCAGCGAAGGACTGGGTGAAGGAGGAGGTGACAAAGCCGCCAAGGTAGAACGGCAACGACCCAAGCTTGAGGCCGGCCGTCTCCTCCGCCACTGGGGCCGCCGCGGAATCCGTCCTGGCACTGTCAGGCTTGGCGACCTCCTGCGCCACTGCGGTGCCGGTGACCGAGCCTGCGAGCATCAGCGCGAGAAGAATCAGTCGAACGCGTCGGGCCATGAGGTGTCCTCACTGCGTCCTCGCCTCGGTGGTCCCCCGCGTCGAGCGGCGGGAGCTCGACGCGAAGGTCGACAATGGAAACGCCCCCGCACAGGACAGCGCGGGGGCGTAAAGGCACCATGAACTGATGTGGCTGCCTCAGCCGCTCCGCTCGGGCGGGGTGATCGCCGCGCCGGGATTTCGGCGCGGCGGTGCGTTTCGAGTGTGGCCGGCACGTCCGGCCCGGCTGGCAGGTTTGTTCATGGTGATGGGAAGGTTGCATTCTCAATCCAGTTTGTCAACAAGAAACTGCATAGTTTGCATATTTCGCTGTGCACGTGATTGACAAGAGCTAGAGAGACAAAGAGTCAAAATATATGAAGTATCGCATAAGATGGCATTGCATATCCTCCTTCATTACTTATATTTAGAATACGAGTTTAATGTACCTTATATTCGTTACCTACGCAGGTGTGTGAGACTTTCTATCAACAGTCTTGCACGATGTATCATGCGTAATTTGCGCGATTAACTTAAAGCTTTACTTGGCGCCACTGGGCCGTCAGCCTCGGCACTCTCTAGCACGCCACACGACAGCACGCGCCCAGCACCCCGCCCCGATACCTTGCCGTGCCGGTATCGGGGCGGGATCTTTCGGGGAGAACAACCGCCTCCACCCCCCAGACCGACGCCATGCCCCTGAACCAGCGCAGCAAGGCCATCACCGAGGGCGACCAGCGCGCCCCGAACCGCGCAATGCTGCGCGCCGTAGGCTTCAGCGATGCCGATTTCGCCAAGCCCATCGTGGGCATCGCCAACGGGTACAGCACCATCACGCCCTGCAACGCCGGGCTCGACGTCCTGGCGCACCGGGCCGAGGCCGCCATCCGCGCCGGCGGGGGAATGCCGCAGATGTTCGGGACCATTACGGTCAGCGACGGCATCTCGATGGGCACCGAGGGCATGAAGTACTCCCTCGTGTCGCGCGACGTAATCGCCGACGCCATCGAGACGGCGTGCGGTGCCCAGAGCATGGACGGCGTGCTGGCGGTGGGCGGCTGCGACAAGAACATGCCTGGTGCCATGATTGCCATGGCCCGGATGGATATCCCCGCGGTGTTCGTCTACGGCGGGACGATCAAGCCGGGGCATCATGGCGGGCACGACCTCACCGTCGTGAGCGTGTTCGAGGCAGTGGGTCAGCATGCCGCCGGCAAGCTGCCGCGCTCAGAGTTCGAGGCGGTGGAACGGAAGGCCTGCCCTGGGGCCGGAAGCTGCGGTGGGATGTTCACGGCGAACACCATGTCGTCGGTGTTCGAGGTGATGGGCATGAGCCTGCCCGGCTCGTCCACCATGGCCGCCGAGGACGCCGAGAAGGCCGAGAGCGCCGCGCAGTCGGCGGACGCGCTACTGCACTGTATCCGGCGCGGCATCACCCCGCGGCAGATCCTGACGCGCGACGCGTTCGAGAACGGTATTGCCATGTGCATGGCGCTCGGCGGCTCGACCAACGCCGTGCTGCACCTTCTCGCGATTGCCCACGCGGCCGAGGTTCCGCTCGAACTCGACGATTTCGAGCGGATCCGCGCGCGCGTGCCGGTCCTGTGTGACCTCAAGCCATCGGGGCGGTTCGTTGCGACCGACCTGCACCGGGCGGGCGGCGTGCCGGCGGTCATGAAGCTGCTGCTCGAGCATGGGCTGCTGCATGGTGACTGCCTCACCGTCACGGGACGGACGTTGTCGGAGAACGTCGCGGGGGCCGCCAACGCACCCGCGGCGCAGGAAGTGATCCGTCCCTGGGACCGGCCGATGTACGCCGAGGGGCATCTCGCGGTGCTGCGCGGCAACCTTGCGCCCGACGGCGCCGTCGCCAAGATCAGCGGCGTGAAGAATCCGCGCATGCGCGGTCCGGCGCGGGTCTTCGAGTCGGAGGAATCGTGCCTTGCCGCCATCCTCGCCGGGTCCATCGTAGCCGGCGACATCATCGTCATCCGGAGCGAGGGACCGGTGGGTGGGCCCGGCATGCGGGAAATGCTGGCCCCGACCTCGGCGATCATCGGTGCGGGACTGGGTGACAGCGTAGGGTTGATCACTGACGGCCGCTTCTCGGGCGGCACCTACGGCATGGTGGTGGGTCATGTATCGCCGGAGGCAGCGGTGGGCGGACCGATCGGGCTGGTACAGGAGGGGGACACCATCACGATCGACGCGCCACGGCGACTACTGCAGCTGGAAATTGATGATGCGGAACTGGCGCGGCGGCGCGCCACGTGGACCCCGCCCCGCCCGCGCTACACCCGGGGGGTGCTAGCCAAGTATGCCAAGCTGGTGTCGAGCGCGAGTCGCGGGGCCGTGACGGACTGAGTCAGCCCCCTGCTCACTTCGTGCGGGTGATCTTCAGGTTGACCGACGCGCCAGCCTGAACGCCGGCAACGCCGATCTCATACATGCCATCGGCAAACGCCTGGAACTTGTAGATGCCACCACCTCCACCGGGGCCAGCGGAGGCGCTCCCGCCGAGCAGCTCCGTGATCCGAGGCGATTGCACGCCCGGCAGCATGGACCGGGCGCTCAGCCGGACACCGCCATGGTTCGTCTCGCCGCGGTAGGTGGAGCCGGCGCACAGCAGGACCCGACCGAAGTCGGCGGGGCTCGAGAAGGTCTCGTTCAACACGATCATACCAACCTTCTGCCCGGCACATGCCACCGCCGCGGTGCCGGCCGAGTCGGCTTGTGCGGCGGCGGTGGCGGGAGCCGCCACCAGCAGGGCAAGCAGTAACGGTGCGATTTTCATGGTGCTGAAAGGGTAACCCGTCCAGAGGGTCCTCACCAGCAGCTCAACCGGTCGCCAGCGCGCCTTGTCCACGCAACACCAAGTCATTGATGCGGTTACCCATCTCGGTGGTCGACAGGGGCCGCTCGCCGTGGCGCGCGATGTCTGCCGTGCGGGAGCCCCGCTCGGCGACCTCGTCGACGGCGCGCTCGATCACTTCCGCTGCCTGCGGCTGCTTGAGCCCGAACCGGAAGAGCATGGCGACTGAAAGCACCGCGCCGATCGGGTTGGCAATGCCCTTCCCGGCGATGTCGGGCGCCGAGCCGTGCACCGGCTCGAACAGGCCGGGGCCCTCGCCCAGCGACGCCGACGGCAGCAATCCGAGGGACCCGGCCAGGACCGCCGCCTCGTCGCTCAGTATGTCGCCGAACATGTTCTCGGTCAGCACCACGTCGAACGCCGACGGGGCAGCAATCAGCCGCATGGCCGTGGTGTCGACGAGCTGGTGCTCCAGGCGCACCGTGGGATACTCCTTGCCGACCCTCGTCACGGTCTCGCGCCAGAGCTGCGACACCTCGAGCACGTTCGCCTTGTCGACCGACGTGACGAGCCCGCCCCGGCTCTTTGCCGCCTCGAAGGCCACCCGGGCGACGCGCTCGATTTCGCTGGCGTCATACGTGAGGGTATTGACCGCCCTGCTGCCGTAGCGTCCCCGCGGCTCACCGTAGTAGAGGCCTCCGGTGAGTTCGCGCACGATCAGGACATCTACGCCGTGCAACACCTCGGGCCGGAGCGGTGACGCGGTGGCCAGCGCCGGGCGTACCCGCACCGGTCGCAGGTTGGCGAACACGCCGAGGCGCTTGCGCAGCGCGAGCAAGCCGGCCTCGGGTCGCGCCTCGCGCGGAGCATCGTCCATCGACGGATCGCCAACCGCCCCCATCAGCACGGCGTCGCAGTCGAGCGCCGCGGCGAGCGAATTGGCCGGCAGCGGCGCTCCCGTCGCCCGCGAGGCCGCCGCGCCAATCAGGTGCGGCACCAACTCGACCTGCCATCCGAACCGGTCGGCCACGGCACTGAGCACGCGCGTCGCCTGTTCCGTCACTTCCGGGCCGATTCCGTCGCCCGCGAGCACCACGATGCGATACCGCGTCATACGAGCCTCCCCAGTGCCTCCATTCGCCGTTCATAGGCGGCGATCCTCAGTTCCTGCCGCAGGGTCTGGCCAATCTCATCCAGGCCCTCGAGCAGCATTTGCCGGCGGTACGGATCCATGTCGAACGTAGCCCGGAAACCGTCCGGACCCGTAACCCGATTGATGCGCAGGTCGACGGTGAGCTCGAACGGCTCACCGCGTTCCGCGCGGGCAAACAGGGTGCGCACGGCCGCGTCCTCGAGCCGGACGGCGAGCAGGCCGTTCTGGCAGCAGTTGTTATAAAAGATATCGGCGAACGAGGGCGCAAGGACGGCGCGGAAGCCGTAGTCGCCCAGCGCCCAGGGCGCGTGCTCCCGCGATGACCCGCAACCGAAGTTCGGGCCGGACACCAGGACGCTGGCGCCCCGTGCCTGGACGGCGTTCAACTCGAACTCGGGGTTCGGTGAGCCGTCCGGCAGGTAGCGCCAGTCGTGAAAGAGGTGCTTCCCGAAGCCGGTGCGCTCGATGCGCTTCAGGAACTGCTTGGGGATGATCTGGTCGGTGTCGACGTTGACCTTCGGGAGCACGACGGCGACACCGGTGTGAACCGTGAACGGCTGCATCTCAGATCATCTCGCGCACATCGACGAGCCGTCCCGCGACGGCCGCGGCGGCGGCCATGACCGGGCTCATGAGATGGGTGCGTCCGCCCTTGCCCTGGCGCCCCTCGAAGTTGCGGTTTGAGGTGGAGGCGCAGCGCTCGCCACTGCCGAGCACATCGTCGTTCATCCCGAGGCACATGGAGCAACCGCTGTTGCGCCACTCGAACCCCGCCTGAATGAACACTTCATCCAGTCCCTCGGCCTCCGCGGCGCGCTTGACGCGCTGTGAGCCGGGCACCACCATCGCGCGCACACCCTGGGCGACCTTGCGTCCGCGTACGACCGACGCCGCCTCGCGCAGGTCTTCCAGCCGGGCGTTGGTGCACGAGCCGAGGAAGACCCGGTCCACCCTGAGCCCGGTGAACGGCTCGCCCGGTGTGAGGCCCATGTAGTCGAGCGCGCGCGTCAGGGCGCTCCTGGTGTCTGCCGAGTCGCCGTGGCCGGGTACCGGCACCCGGCCGGTGATGTCGCCCACCATGCCGGGGTTGGTGCCCCACGTCACCTGGGGTGCCAGGACAGACACGTCGATGGTGACCGAGCGGTCGAACGGTGCGCCTGGATCGGTCGCGAGCTCGCGCCAGCGCCCCATGGCCGCGTCCCACAGCGCCCCGGTGGGGGCGCGCGGTCGCCCCGCAAGATAGGCAAACGTGGTGTCGTCAGGGGCGATCAGGCCGGCCCGGGCCCCCGCCTCGATCGACATGTTGCAGATGGTCATGCGGCCTTCCATCGACAACTGCCGGATGGCGCTCCCATGATATTCGATCACGTGACCGGAAGCGCCATCGGTGCCAATCCGGCCGATCAGGGCAAGGATCATGTCCTTGGCGGTAACGCCAGCCGCCAGCGAGCCCTCGAACCGTACCTCCATGGTGCGCGGCGGCTGCTGCATGAGGCACTGGGTGGCGAGCACGTGCTCCACTTCACTGGTACCGATCCCGAACGCCAGCGCCCCGAAGGCACCATGGGTCGAGGTGTGGGAATCGCCGCACACGATGGTCATGCCAGGCTGGGTGGCACCCAGTTCGGGCGCGATGACGTGCACGATCCCCTGGTCGGGCGAATCGAGGTCGAACAGCGGCAAGCCGAACGCGCGCGCGTTGCTGGTGAGGGTGCGGACCTGCTGCGCGGCGACCGGATCGGCGATGGGCAGGTGCCGGTCGCCAGTGGGGACGTTGTGATCTACGGTGGCCAGCGTGCGCGCGGGGCGTCGCACCCGGCGGCCGGCGAGCCGCAGGCCCTCGAACGCCTGCGGCGACGTGACTTCGTGCACCAGGTGCAGGTCGATATACAGCAGCGCCGGGCCCCCTGGCATCGCGTGAACGACGTGGGCATCCCAGATCTTCTGGAAGAGGGTGCGCGGCCCGCTCATCAGACCGGTGCCGGCTCCGCCTTCGCGGCCGCCGCCTTCCCTTCCTCGCTCCACGGCATCATGACGCGGAGGGCCCGGCCGGTCTTCTCCAGCAGATGGTCGTGGTCTGCCGTGCGCATCCGCTTGAAGTTCGGGCCGCCCGCGCGGTTTTCCGCCAGCCACTCCTTCGCGAACGCCCCGCTGCGGATTTCGTCGAGGATCCGCTGCATCTCCCGGCGGGTTTCGTCCGTGATGATCCGCGGGCCGCGGGTGTAATCTCCGTACTCGGCGGTGTCGCTGATGGAGTAGCGCATGAAGTCCATGCCGCCCCGGTACATGAGGTCCACGATGAGCTTGAGCTCATGCAGGCACTCGAAGTACGCCATCTCCGGCGCGTAGCCGTTCTTCACCAGCGTGTCGAAGCCGGCTTTCACCAGCGCCGTGGCACCCCCGCACAGCACCGCCTGTTCGCCGAACAGGTCAGTCTCGGTCTCTTCACGGAACGTCGTCTGGATCACCCCGGCGCGGGTGCACCCGATGCCCGCGGCATAGGCCAGCGCATCGGCGAGGGCGTGGCCGCTCGCATCCTGATGGATGGCGACCAGCCCGGGCACCCCGCGCCCGCCCTCGTACTCACTGCGCACCAGGTGACCAGGTGACTTGGGCGCGATCATGGCCACGTCCACATCAGCGGGTGGCTTGATCTCGCCGAAGTGAATGTTGAATCCGTGAGCGAAGAGCAGTGTCTTCCCGGCTGCCAGTCCCGGCGCCACGCCCTTGTCATAGATGTCGCGCATGTCCTGGTCGGGCACAAGCAGCATGATGATGTCGGCCGCCCGCGCGGCGTCGGTCACGCTCCGCACGTCCAGCCCCGCCGCCGCCGCCTTCTTCCACGACGCGCCACCCGGCCGCAGCCCGACGATCACCTTCTGTCCCGACTCCGTGAGGTTGAGCGCGTGCGCATGCCCCTGGCTGCCGAAGCCGATGATGGCGATCGTGCGGCCGAGGAGCCGGTCGATATTGGCGTCGGTATCGTAGTAGACCTGGAGCGTCGAGCTCATGGGACGGAAACCTCGGTGAGAGTGGGGACAGGCGAGCCCTGCGCGGGGCGCTCGATCGCGACCGCACCGCTGCGGGCCACGTCGACGATGCCGAACGGCTCGATGGCACGCAGGCACGACAGGACGAAGGTATCGGGGCCGGTCAGCTCGGCTACCAGGCCGTCGACACCCTCCTCAATGACGTTCGCGTGGTAGAGTCCAAGCACGTCGAGCAGTTCGCCGTAGGACCCGGCCTGGGCGCGAATGCGGACGAGGGCGAGTTCGCGCACGACGGTATCGTGCGCCGGCACCACACGGGCCTCGTCCACCCCGATCAGCTTCTCGAACAACAGCGCCACTCGCTGCGCCGCGCCTGCATCCGCCTCGATCATCGCAAAGAGCCTCGAGCGTCCCTCGGTGACGTGCGGTCCGAAGGTGACGCTTCGTACGGGAAGGTTGCGGCGACGGAGAAGCCCGACCGCCGCGTTCAGGGTCACCAGCTTGTCGTCCAGCACGATGGTGATGCACTGGAGGTCGCTCACGCCGAGGCCGGCTCCGGCGCCGACTCGATGAACTCGGACAGCGACGCACCGGGCGGGATCATCGGGTAGACGTTGGCCTCCTGCTCAATGACAAACTCGATCAGGGCCGGGCCGGGATCACGGAGCGCTGCCTCCACCGCGCCGGCGATCTGCCCGCCCTGCTCCACCCGGTATCCCGCGATACCATAGGCCTCGGCCAGTTTCACGTAGTCGGGACTCCAGATCGGGGTTGCCGAGTAGCGCCGGCCATGAAAGAACTGCTGCCACTGGCGCACCATGCCGAGGTAACCGTTGTTGAAGATGGCGAGCTTGATGGGCAGGCCCTCCTGCACCATGGTCGCCATTTCCTGCATGTTCATCTGGAACCCGCCGTCGCCCGAGATGGCCCAGACCGGCTCATCGGGTCGCGCGAGGTGCACGCCGATCGCCGCCGGCACGGCGAAGCCCATGGCGCCCAGGCCACCGGACGAGAAGTGGGTGTTGAGCCGCCGGTAGGGGAAGAGCTTGGCCACCCACATCTGGTGCTGCCCCACATCGGACACGATGCTGCACCGGCCGCCACTGGCGTCGTGGAGTGCACGCAGGATCGAGTCGGGCGCGACGTCGCCCCGGAAGTGCTCGGACGGCGGCCGCCGGCTCCCGTTGATCTCGTCCCACCAGGCGGTGCACGAGCGCGGCGCGAGGGCCCGGGTGAGCGCGGAGAGGATCGGGCCGGCATCACCCACCAGCGGGACCTCGACCTGCACGTTCTTGCCGATCTCCGTGCGATCAAGTTCGATGTGTACAATCTTCGCGCGGCGGGCGAACCCCGCGGTGTTGCCCGTCACCCGGTCATCAAAGCGCATGCCCACGGCGACCAGCAAGTCGGCGTGCTGGATAGCGCGGTTGACGTGTACCTCGCCGTGCATGCCCGGCATGCCGAGATGCAGCGGGTGGTCCTCGGGGAAGGCGCTGATACCGAGCAGCGTGGTGATGACCGGGATACCGGTGTGTTCGGCAAAGATGCGCAGGTCCTCACTGGCATTGCCGAGGATGATCCCGTGCCCGGCGAGGATCAGCGGGCGTTCGGCAGCCGCAATGAGCCGGGTCGCCTCCACGAGTGCGGCGGCGTCGACCACCGGCATCGCGGGGCGGGCGACGGCGACGGCACGGGGGGTGTATTCGATCCGCTGGTTCTGCACATCCTTGGGCACGTCCACCAGTACCGGGCCGGGCCGTCCCTCGCGCGCCAACGCGAACGCTCTCCGCATCGTGTCGGCGAGGGTGCTGATGTCCTCCACCAGCACGCTCCACTTGGTGATCGGGAGCGTCACCCCGACGATGTCGGTCTCCTGGAAGGCGTCGCGGCCGAGCATCGGGCGGGGCACCTGCCCGGTGATGGCCACGACAGGAGAGTTGTCCATGAAGGCGGTGGCCAGGCCGGTGACCAGGTTGGTCGCACCGGGCCCGGACGTCGCCACACAGACGCCGACCCGGCCAGAGGCCCTGGCATAGCCGTCGGCGGCGTGTGCCGCAGCCTGTTCATGCCGCACCAGGACGTGGCGCAGGCCGGGGTACTCGGGCAGCGCATGGTAGAACGGCATGATGGCGCCGCCGGGATAGCCGAACATGACGTCCACGCCCTCCTCGAGGAGGACGCGACAGATGAGCTGGGCCCCTGTCAGGATCTCGGTCATACGCCCCAATAGCTGGTGCTGTCCATCGCCGCCGCCTCGAGTGACTCGGCATGGCGCGACTTGTTGAGCGCGTTGATCATGGCCCGCGCGCTGGCCTCGACGATGTCGGTGGAGGCGCTGTGCGCGCTGAAGGTGCGCCCGTCCACCCGGACCTGGAGAAAGACCTGACCCACGCTGTCGCGACCAGGGGTCACGGAGCGGAGATTGAGGCTCTCCACCTCGATGGTCTTTCCGACGATCTCGCTCACCGCAGCAAACGCCGCCGCGATCGGGCCGTCCCCGGTGCCGGAGGCACTCCGGGCACCCAGCTCGGGGCCGGACAGGGTCACATCGGCGGTGGCCATGCCGCTGCCACAGACCACCCGCAACTCGCGGAGCTGGAATTCCTCCGGGGCATCGTGGAAGCTCTCGTGCAGCAGTGCCAGCAGGTCCTCATCCAGGATCTGACGCTTCCGCTCGGCAAGCTGGAGGAACGCCTGGTAGATGCCGCCCAGCTGCGCTTCCTCGATATCGTAGCCCAGTTCCTGAAAGCGCCGCGCCAGCGCGTGGCGACCGGAGTGGCGACCCAGCACCAGCGAGCTCTGGGCGATGCCGACGGTGTCGGGGGCGATGATCTCGTAGGTCAGCCCGTTCTGCAGGACGCCGTGCTGGTGAATGCCCGCCTCGTGGGCGAAGGCATTGCGCCCCACGATGGCCTTGTTGGCCTGGGGAAAGGCGCCCGTCAGGTGCGAGAGCATCTGGCTCGTGCGATAGAGCTCACGCGACTCGATGCCGGTCTCGAAGGCGTACTGCGAGGCGCGCACCCGGCCGGCCATGACGATTTCTTCCAATGCCGCGTTGCCCGCCCGCTCCCCGATGCCGTTGATCGTGCACTCGACCTGCCCGGCGCCGGCGCTGATGGCGGCGAGCGAGTTCGCCACCGCCAGGCCCAGGTCGTCATGGCAGTGCGCACTGAGGACGATGCCCGCGGTGGATGGCACCCGGCGGCGCACCTCGCGGAACATGGCACCGTATTCCTCCGGGGTGGCGTAGCCCACGGTGTCGGGCAGGTTGACGGTGGTGGCGCCCTCGCTGATCGCGACCTCGACGCAATGACAGAGGAAGTCGAGCCCGGTGCGGCTCGCATCCTCGGCGCTCCACTCCACGTCATCGGTGAATGACTTCGCCCGACGCACGCTGTCGCGGATCTTCTCCACCGCCTCCTCGCGGGTCATCCGCAGCTTGGCCGTGAGGTGCAGGTCGGAGGTGGACAGGAAGACATGGATGCGCCCGCGCTCGGCGCCCCGGATGGCTTCGCCCGCCAGGTCGATGTCGCGCTCGACACAGCGCGCGAGCGCGGCGATAACCGGACGCCGCACCTGCGTCGCGATCTCCTGCACGCTGCGGAAGTCGGTTTCGGAGGATGCCGGAAAGCCGGCCTCGATCACGTCCACTCCGAGCACCTCGAGCTGCCGGGCAAGGCGTACCTTTTCGTCCACCGAGAGGCTGTTGCCGGGCGCCTGTTCGCCATCCCTGAGCGTCGTGTCGAATACGATGATCCTGCGCGTCATGCCAGTTCTCCCTGGGGCCGGAAACGAAAGCGCCGCGAACCCGTTGGTCCGCGGCGCCCCTGCTGGTCTAAGCGAGTCCTGCTATCGACTCATCTTGCTCGCCACCGGCACGCCGCGGAATCCATCCCGTCCAACAAGCAGGACCGGAAGGACACCAAGGAGGACCAGAAGCAAGCCGTTCAGATTCATGATATCCGTGTCGTGCGATCGTGGTCTGGGCCACCCAAGGCTGCCGGGCAGCGCCGGCTGCATAAAAATACCCTTGCGCCGGAACGGGAGGGTACCCAAAAGCGGGGTCGCCTGTCAAGTGGGGGAGTTGTCCAGCCAAAACGCCGGGGTGCCCGCATGCTGCCAAAGCGGCGAGCCACTTGACCTATGCACTGAGCAGTATAAGTATGCACCCATGCTGAATGATCGACTTCAAGTCGCCCCGGCCATTCTCGTCAATTCTCCGCGCTCGTTGGGAGCGGCCGGGTAGTTGAGCGTGCAGTAGCGCGCCCCCGACCCCGCTCCCAGGCGAGCGGGGTTTTCGTTTTCAGGCCCGGCCTCTCCGGCCAGCCCGGCTTCACCACCAGGAGGAAGCATGGCCGCATCAGGGCAGCGGATCCGCTCGGCCACTCCCGACCCCGATCACGGGGCGCACTCGCGCGTCGCGGACACCGCCGGCCTCGACGCCTTCCGCGAGCATGACGCCTGTGGCGTCGGGTTTGTGGCCCAGTCGTCAGGGGTCCGGTCGCATGAGGTGGTGCAGATGGCGCTCGAGGCGGTGGCCCGCGTGGCCCACCGGGGCGCTGCCTCCACTGACAACTCAGGTGATGGCGCCGGGCTGCTGACCCAGATTCCGCACCGGCTCTTCTACCGCGATGCGTACCGTCTCGGGGTGCGTCTCGAGGCGGGGCGACCATTCGCCGTCGGCGTGTTTTTCCTGCCGGTCGATCCCGAAGCCCTCGCCCAGTCGGTGCAACTCGTCGAGCGCGTGCTGGAGGACGATGGCCTGCCGCTGATCGGGTGGCGCGATGTACCGGTGAACCCGGCGGCCCTGGGTACCGGCGCTCGGCAGAGCCAGCCGGTCATCCGCCAGGTACTGGTGGGACGCCCCGACCGTATCGCCGACGACGATGCGTGGGAGCGGGCGCTCTTTCTGGCCCGCCGCGCCATGGAGCAGCGGGCCGAGGTGCTCGGCCTGCCCGGCTTCTACGTGCCGTCGTTTTCCTGTCGCACCATCGTCTACAAGGCGCTGCTGCAGGGCACCCAGCTGCCGGCGTTCTATCCCGATTTCCGCTTCCCCGAATTCGAGAGTGCGGTGGCGGTGTTCCACCAGCGCTACTCCACCAACACCCTGCCGAGCTGGCCCCTGGCGCAGCCGTTCCGGCTGCTGGCGCACAACGGGGAGATCAACACCCTCTGGGGCAACCGCAACGCCATGACGATGCGGACCCCCATGCTGAAGTCACCGCTCTGGGAGGGACGCGAGGACCGGCTCAAGGACGTCGTCTGGCCGCATGGCAGCGACTCCGCGAGCCTCGATAATGCCATGGAGTTGTTCGTGCGCTCGGGGCGCGACCCGGTGCACACGACGATGATGATGATCCCACAGGCCTGGGAGAAGTATCCCGATGTCGATCCCGCCATTCGCGCTTTCTACGAGTACCACCAGATCCTGCATGAACCGTGGGACGGTCCTGCTGCGCTGGCCTACACCGATGGCCGCATGGCAGGTGCCGCCGTGGACCGCAACGGCCTCCGGCCGTGCCGGTACAAGATCCGGCATGACGGCCTGGTGGTGGTGGGCTCGGAGGTGGGCTTGGTGGACCTGGAGCCGGAGCAGGTCATCGAGACCGGCAAGGTCGGGCCCGGTGAAGTGCTCGTGGCCGACCTGGTGCGCGGCCAGGTGATCCGCAACCTCGACGCCAAGCGCGAGGTGGCGGGGCGTCACCCGTACGAAACGTGGGTGCGGCGGTACATGGCCGTGCTCGTACCCGATCCGATCCGCACGCTGCCGGCGCCGGCTGGTGACGAGCTGGTGGTGCGCCAGCGGTTGTTCGGCTACGGATTCGAGGACATGAGGCTGGTGCTCGAGCCAATGGCAACGACCGGAGTGGACGCCGTCTGGAGCATGGGCGACGACACCCCGATCCCGCCGCTCGCACGCACGCCCCAGAGTGCGTACGCCTACTTCCGGCAGCGCTTTGCCCAGGTCACCAACCCGCCGATCGATCCGTTGCGTGAGGCGATGGTCATGTCCCTGCGCATGCACCTGGGTCGCCGTGGGTCGCCGCTGGTGGAACGCCCCAATGCCGCCGGGATGCTGCGCGTCGAACACCCGATCCTGCTCGCCACCGAGATGGCGGGCCTGCTGAACGTGCGCGGGTTCCCCACCGAGATCATCGACGCCATCTGGGATCCCTCGGTCGGCGTCGAGGGCTTCCGCCCCGCGCTCGAGTCGCTCTCCGACCAGGCGGTACGCGCCGTCCGCGCCGGTGCGCGACTGCTGGTCGTGAGCGACCGCGCCGCCGGGCCGACACGGGCCCCGATCCCCATGCTGCTTGCCATCGGGGCGATCCGGCAGGAACTGGTGCGCACCGGCCTGCGCGCGCGGGTGGGCCTCGTCGCCGAAACCGGCGATGCGTTCGACATTCATCACTTCGCGTGCCTCATCGGCTATGGCGCCGAGGCGGTGCACCCGTGGCTCGCGCTGGCCAGCGTCGAATCGGTGTTCCGCGAGGCAGAGGCACCGAGGAAGCCGACCGACACCCCGCGCCCGACGCCTGCGGAAGCGGTGGAGCGCTACCGCGCCGCCGCTGAAAAGGGATTGCTCAAGATCCTCTCGAAAATGGGCATCTCGACGCTGTCCTCGTATTGCGGAGCGCAGATTTTCGAGGCGCTGGGCCTGGGGCGTGAGGTGATCGATGCCGCGTTCTCGGGTACCACGTCGCCGATCGGCGGCGTCGGCTTCCATGAACTCGCCGAGGACGTGATGGCGCGTCACGCCGCCGCTTACGCCGCCGCGCTCGATGGGTCGGGGCTGACCGACTTCGGCCGGGTCCGCTTCCGCAAGGAGGGCGAAGATCATGGCTGGGCGCCACCGGTGGTCGTGGCCCTGCAGCAGGCGGTGAAGGGCGGCACGGCGAACGATGAAGCGTACGAGGGGTTCCTCGCGAAGCATCGTGGCCGGCGTCCGGCCGGTCCGCGCGACCTGCTGGGAATCCGCCCTGGCACGCCGGTGCCGCTGGGCGAGGTCGAGCCGATGGAGTCGATCCGGCGGCGCTTCGTATCATCGGCGATGTCGCTCGGCGCCCTGTCGCCCGAGGCGCACGCGGCGCTCACGATTGCCATGAACCGGATGAATGCGAAGTCGAATTCCGGGGAAGGTGGCGAGGACCCCGCGCTGTTCCGCACGTCGACCGACGGCGACCGGCTCGACAACCGGATCAAGCAGGTGGCGTCGGCCCGGTTCGGCGTCACCACCGAATACCTCGTTCGCGCAGAGGAACTCGAGATCAAGATCGTGCAGGGCGCCAAGCCAGGTGAGGGCGGGCAGCTGCCGGGGCACAAGGTGACGGAACTGATCGCGCGGCTCCGGCATGCGGTGCCCGGCATTCCGCTCATCTCGCCGCCGCCGCACCACGACATCTACTCCATCGAGGACCTGGCGCAGCTCATCACCGACCTCAAGACGGTGAACCCGCGCGCCCGGGTGGGCGTCAAGCTGGTCGCGGAGTCAGGCGTGGGCACCGTGGCCGCTGGGGTGTGCAAGGCGTACGCAGACTACGTGCTCATCGCCGGGCACAACGGCGGTACCGGCGCGTCGCCGCTCTCGTCGATCAAGCATGCCGGCTCGCCGTGGGAGCTGGGCCTGGCGGAGACGCAGGCAACCCTGGTACGCAACGGGCTGCGCCATCGCATCGAGGTGCGCACCGATGGCGGCCTCAAGACCGGCCGCGATGTGGTCATCGCCGCCCTGCTGGGCGCGGAGTCCTACGGCTTCGGCACCGCACCGCTCGTGGCGCTCGGCTGCGCGATGGCCCGGCAGTGCCACCTCAACACCTGCCCCACTGGCATCGCGACCCAGCGTGACGACCTGCGGGCCAAGTTCAAGGGCACGCCGGAGCAGGTCATTGCGTACTTCACGCTGGTGGCCGAAGAGGTGCGCGCGATCCTCGCCTCGCTCGGCGCGCGCACGCTCGAGGAAGTGATCGGTCGCAACGACCTGCTGGTGCGGGTGGACCATCCCGACGTGCCTCGCGCACAGCTGCTCGATCTATCGATGCTGCTTGCGCCGCCCAAGGGAGCTACCGCGGTAACGCGAAAGCGCACCGAGGCGCGGAACAACCGCCCAGGCCTGGTGTCGCTCGACCGCGAGATCATCGAGGAGCTCACGCCGTACCTCGAGAGCGGCCTGCCGTTCTCCAGCCATTACCCGATCCGGAACCATCACCTCGCAGTGGGCGCCGGGGTGTCAGGCGAGATCGCCCGACGCTTCGGTGGCGCGGGCCTGCCTGAGGGGCGGATCCGCCTGCGCTTTACTGGCAGCGCCGGACAGAGCTTCGGGGCGTTCCTCAGCAAGGGCGTGCACCTCGAGCTCGAGGGCGAGGCCAACGACTACGTCGGCAAGGGACTGTCGGGAGGCGAGATCACGATCCGGCACTTCCGGCGGGCGGCGTACGCCAGTCAGTCGCACCAGCACCTCGTGCTGGGCAACACTGCGCTCTATGGTGCCACCGGTGGAATGCTCTTCGCCGCGGGCCAGGCGGGCGACCGGTTTGCGGTGCGCAACTCGGGCGCGACCGCCGTGATCGAGGGTGCGGGGAATCATTGCTGCGAATACATGACGGCGGGGATCGTGGTGGTCCTGGGCCGCGCGGGGCGCAATTTCGGGGCGGGCATGTCGAACGGTCTTGCTTATGTGCTCGACGAGGCGGGCACCTTCCACTCCCGCGTCAACGGCGACATGGTGGCGCTCGAGACCCTGGAGGAGGAGGACGAGCAGGTCCTGCACCGCCTCATCCACGCGCACGAGGAGAAGACCGCCAGCCCCCGCGCGCGGAACCTGCTGGTTGATTGGGACGCAGTGCGGGGGCTCTTCCGCCGGATCGCGCCCCGGAACGCACCCGCGCTCATCTCGGCCACGCGGTCGGCGTTCCTGCGCCGGTCGCTGGTCGAGCCC
>JANNSD010000060.1:0-43575 GCA_031402225.1 Gemmatimonadota bacterium
AGGGACAGCGAGCCCGTTACCCAGCGGGTCGCATGAGCCGAGGAGGCCTGCAGCAGGTTGCGCGAGGCTGGGGGCACGGTGAGTCTGGTTGGGGACTCCCAGAACCACTGCACGTGGCGAACCGCGCCGCTCGCAAAAGTCCTCGCTCCAACCGATGATGCCGCAAGGTGTTCTGGCGACGTTACGCGCGAGCAAGTCCCTGCAGCACCCCGCGCACGGCACTTTGCCCACGACCCTCGCGGGACGATGTGCGAAAGCCTGCACCACGACCGTCGTATTGCACGACCCGATCAGCAAACCGGAGGTTGTCGTGATGGTGATAACGGGCGTTGTGGCCCTGCTGGTCCAGGTGGCGTCACCCGCGGTGGCCTGCGGCACTGGTACCGAGGTGTGGCCCACGAAGAAGTGGCATGTGGCCACACCGGTCGCGCTCGGGCTCAATGCCGACTCGGTGAACGCGCTCGTGGCCCGGACCCGGGCCATGCCCGGAGTGACCAGTCTCCTTGTCGTGCGCCATGGCCAGATTGCCGTCGAGGAATATTTCCACGGCGGAAGTCGTGGTCAGCCCGCGCCGGTGGCGTCGATCACCAAGAGCGTCACTTCCTACCTGGTGGGCATAGCGCTCGAGCGCGGGTTCATCGACTCGCTCGACCAGCCGCTGATCCAATTGGTGCCCCAGGTGGCGCCGCCCGCGGGGCGCCCTGCCGGGAAGATCACGATCCGGCAGCTCCTCACCATGACCAGTGGCCTCAGCGACGTCTGGTTCCAGGACAAGCCGCTGATGCTCCGGCTCATGTCGCAGCCCGGAAGCACCTTCCACTACAGCAACGAGGGAGTACAGTTCCTCATCCGCGCGATATCGCTATCCAGCAAGGAAAGTGTGCTCAAGTTCTCCCGGGCCGCGCTGTGGAAGCCGCTCGACATCGACATCGACGAGTCGCGCTGGCCCAGGTTCGAGCTCGATGGCAGCGGCGATGGCGCCGGCGGCCTCCTGCTCACCGCTCGCGAGCTCGGGAAGCTGGGCCTGCTGGCGCTCCGCGGCGGGTGCTGGGATGGACAACAGCTGGTTCCCGCTGCCTACCTGCGCCAGGCGATGACGAAGCAAGTGGACGCCGGCGGACCGGACCCTACGGCGGGCGGGTATGGCTTCCTCTGGTGGATTGCCCCCGGCGGCACTCCCTACATGGCAGGTCAGGGCGGGCAGTACGTGGTGGTGCATGCCGACCTGGACATGGTCGCTGTCATCACCGGGCGGGGAGACACACCCGACATCGACCGCAACGGGATGTTCCAGCTCGTGTCGGAAGGCGTAACCAGCGCCGCGACGGGCCCGTAGCCTCTTCCCTCTTCCCGTCCCCCGCCGTACCCTAAGTGCCGCCCCCCCAACTGGAGTCACTTCCATGGTCCCGCTTAGCGCACTTTGGCTCCCGATCTTGCTCTCCGCGGTCCTCGTGTTCGTCTCCAGCACCCTGATCCACATGGTGCTCAAGTACCACGCATCCGACTACCGGATCCTGCCCAACGAGGACGCCTTTCGCGCCTCGTTCAAGGGCGTGAACGCCCCCCCGGGCCAGTACATCATCCCGCACATCTCCGACATGAAGCAGATGGGAAGTCCCGAACACGTCGCGAAAATCAACGAGGGCCCGGTGGCGGTGCTCAACCTGCGGCCCAATGGCGTCGTGGGGATGGGGAAGAGCCTCGGCCAGTGGTTGGTGTTCGCGCTGGTCGTGTCCGCCGCCGTCGCCTTGATTGCGTCAACGGTGTTGCCCGTAGGCACCAGATACATGATGGTGTTCCACACAGTCGGGCTAGTGGCGTTTCTGGGGTACTCGGCGGGTCAGTTGCCCGCAGCTATCTGGATGGGGAAGCCGTGGTCTGTTGCCGCCAAGGAGGTGCTTGACGGCCTGATCTACGGCTTGCTTACGGCAGGAACGTTTGGCTGGCTCTGGCCCCGCTGACTGCGATTACCAGGTTTCCTTGGTTTCCGTCTTCTTCCGGGCCCGGCGCTGAGCCGCGGCGGTCTTGAGCGCGCGCGCTTCGCTCGGCTTCACGTAATGCCGCCGGCGGCGCAGTTCCCGGAGGAGACCGGACTTCTGCAGCTTCTTCTTGAACACCTTGAGCGCCCGCTCCAGCGAGTCGGTGTCGCTCAGACGAACTTCAATCATTGCAGCCTCTCTGAACACGGCGGTCACGGGGCCCGCCCACGGCGGGCCCATAGAGCCGTAAAACCTACTTCAAAGCCTGCCCAAGGACAACGGTGACCCTGAAGACACGCTGGAATGGGCCTTTTGGCGCCCTTTGCGGCCTAAGCCGCCCTAAGCGCCCTGCCCATATGACAGAAATCCGGATGGTCGGTCTTGCGGCGATAGTGGCGCTGATGTCGGCCGGGTGTCACGTCAACAGGGTCTCTGGTCTGGACACGGTGACGCTGCAGTAGGATGGGCGCTGCGTTCGAGGGATGACGATGACTGTGCGGGCATGCTCCAATGTGGGGAATGCCCGCTTGTCATTCCCCCCGTGCCGAGCGTACGCTATGGGTATGCATAGTATGGCCCGATGGACCCGCGAAGAGGTGCTGGCGCTCCCCGACGACGGGAACCGGTACGAGCTCTTCGACGGCGAGCTCGTCGTGACCCCCTCTCCTGCGCGGCGCCACCAAGAGGCCGTGGCCCTGATCCTTGGGCGCCTTGTGCCATACCTGCTGGCTCAGCCTGTGGGACGCGTGCTCACCTCACCCGCCGACCTCCGGCTCGATGGCAAGCAGGTTGCTCAACCAGACCTCTTCGTGCTGGCGGGCCAGGCCCGTGCCGGTTCGTGGGCTGATACACCGCTGCCACTGCTCGCCATCGAAGTGCTCTCGCCCTCGACCGACCGCTACGACCGCGGCCTCAAGCGTCGCATCTATCAACGCGCAGGCATTCTGGAGTTCTGGATTGTTGACTTGGAAGCGCGCGTCATCGAGCGCTGGCGCCCGAGCGAAGCGCGACCCGAAGTCGCCGACCGGGAACTCAACTGGCAACCCGATCCCGCCATCCCACCGCTGACGATCGACCTGGTTGCCCTTTTCGAGGAACTCGAGGCCTAGCCTTCCGTCTCCCGTCTCCCGTCTCCCGATCAAGGCCTGCTGTACCGGTACACGCCCCAGCTGCCACCGACGTCGGCCAGCACGTACAGCGCTCCGTCGTTGCCCACCCGCACGTCCGTCAAGCTGCCGAGACGGGCAAAGGCATACACCGCGTTGCCGTTCGTGCGGTCGAGTCGGTTGATCCACCCCGCCACGTAGTCACCGAAGAAGTACTGGCCCACCCACGCCGACGGGAACTGCACCGTGCCCGGCCGGTAGAACGACCCACCCACGATGGCATAGCCGGTGACCAGCGTGTTGTTCGCCGAATGCCCATAGGCGAACACCGGGGAGTCGAAGCTGGGGTTCGTCGTCACTCCCTCCGTCGTAGGCCAGCCGTAGTTGGCGCCGGCGCGCCCAAGGTTGATTTCCTCCCACGCGCTCTGGCCCACGTCATTTATGAACATGGTGCTGCTGCCCGGATCGAACACGAAGGTGAACGGGTTGCGCAGGCCGTACGCCCAGATCGACCGGTTGAGACCCGTCGTGCTGCCGAAGAACGGGTTGTCCGTCGGGATCGATCCGTCGGCGTTGAAGCGCAGCATCTTGCCGAAGATGTTGGTCAGCAACTGGGCGTTGGAGGCCGTGGCGTTCTCGCCGACCGCGACGTAGAGCTTGCCATCCGGTCCGAAGGCGAGCGCGCCGCCGTTGTGGTTAGTGGCCGAGCTCAGGTTTGGCAGGTCGGCAATGACGACCTCGCTGCCGCTGACCGCGACATCCCCCGATGCGGTGAACCGGCTGATCCGGTTGTGGGCGCCGCCCACGGCGCTGGTGTAGTACACATACACGAACCCGTTCGAGGCGAAGTTCGGGTCGAACGTCACCCCCAGGAGGCCCCGCTCACCCACTGAGCTGGTAGGCACCGTCACAAACGGGGTGCTGAGCAGCACACCGTTCTTCACCACCCGCAGCGAGCCGCCCTGCAGGCAGATGAACAGGCGTCCATCAGGGCTGAACGCCATCGCCGTCGCCAGGTTGCCGAGCCCTTGCACGTAGGTGGTGCGGGTGAAGCCGTTGGGCATGTCCTCGCTGCCCCCGAAGGTGACGCGGGCCGCCGACCACGCCGACTGGTTCCCCGCCGCGTCGCGTGCCCGCGCGCGAATGACATGCACGCCGGTGGTGTACGCCGCCGTCGCCGGCAGGGTGAAGCTCCACGGCGACGAGGAGGCGGTGCCCACTGCCTCGCCATCCACCTGGTAGTCCACCGTGGCCACTCCGATGTTGTCGCTGACGGTGACCGTGAACGTCGGTGCGCCGGTGATGTTGGTCGACTGCGCCGCCGGGCTCGTGAGCGTGAGGGTGGGTGCCTGCGTGTCGGGTCCGGAGGAGGCAACGGTGACCGACACCGCGGCGGAATTGCCGACCCCGCCGTTGTTGTCGGTCGCGCGCGCCGTGAAGGAGAGCCCGCCCGTCGCGGTCGGTGTCCAGCTCAAGGAATAGGGCGCGGTCGTGTCCTCGCCGAGCAGCGTGGCGCCGCTGTAGAAACCCACCTTCGCCACGGTGCCGTCGGCATCGGCCGCGGTCGCGGTGAGCGTGGTCGCCACGCCCCGGAGCAGCGTGGCACCGTTGGCCGGCGCCGTGAGCGTCGCCGGGGGGTTGGCGTTGGGCGGCAGGTTGACGGTGACGGACACGACCGCCGACGTACCGGCGGCGTCGAGGTTGTCGATCGCCCGCGCGGTGAGCGAGCGGGTGCCGGTGGTCGCCGGCGTCCAGTTGAAGGAGTACGGCGACGTGGTATCCTCGCCGAGCTTGGTGCCGCCGTCGTAGAACTCCACCCGCTTCAACGTGCCGTCGGCATCCGCCGCGGTCGCCGTCATGGTCGTCGCGATCCCCCGCACCAGCGTGGCGCCGGCGGCGGGCGCCGTCAGCGTCGCCGTAGGCGGGACATTCGCCGCCGGATTGATGGTGACGCTGACGCCTGGGCTGATGGTGACGGCGCCCTGGTTGTCGGTGACGCGCGCCGTGAGCACATGGGCACCCGTGACGCCCGGCACCCAGGAGTAGGAGTACGGCGCGGTCGCATCCGCGGGCGGCAGCAGGGTGCCATTGTCATAGAAACCCACGCCTGCCACCGACCCATCTGGATCAGCGGCCGTCGCTGTCAGCGTCACCGAGGTGCTCACCGTGAAGCTCGACCCGCCTGCCGGTGCGGTGAGTGTCACCGTTGGCGGCCGGTTGACCGCCGGGTTCACGGTCACAATGACGGCGGGGCTCGTCGTCACACCCGACTGGTTGTCGGTGGCGCGCGACGTGAGGCTGTGGTTACCGGTGGCGGTCGGGGTCCATGGCGCGGAGTACGGCGCCGACGTATCGGTGCCCACCGAGGTCGTGCCGTCAAAGAACTCGACCCTGGTCACCGTGCCATCGGCATCGGCGGCGGTGGCCGCGAGCATCCCCGTCGTATTGACGGTGATCGCGGTTCCCCCGGCCGGCGCCGTGAGCGACACCGTCGGCGGCTGGTTCACCACGGCCGCGAAGCGCGCCGTGTAGGTGGTCGCGGCAGCCGGTGTACTGATGCGATGCGTCACCGCACCCCCATCCGACCAGCTCGAGAAACTGTAGGACGTGGCGCCGACCGCCTGCGGCGTGGCGACACCGAGCTCCCGCTCCATGCCCACCACCCCGGTGATGGTGACCGGGGTCAGCTGCGGCTGCCCGTCCAGCGTGACCGTCAGCCCCGCCGGCCCGCTCACCAGGGTGAATTGCCCTTTCTCCGGCAGGATGTCGCGCGTAACCGTGTCGGCGGCGCCACTCTCGTCGACTGCCTCGAGGAAGAACCGCAGGAAGATGTTATCGGAGGTCTCGCCCACCGGCGGTACATGCACCTTCCCGCCCGCCAGCGTGGTGCGCGGCATGAACGGGTGGGTGTGCGTGTCGTGGTGCAGCTCGACCCACCACGACAGGCGCGAGGCCGGTACACTGCCGTCCTCGGGGTCGGTGGCGCTCCCGCCAAAGCTGATGCTGTCGCCACCCCGGAAGGTGGCCCCGGCCGCCGGCAAAGTGATGGACGGCGTTGGCGCCTCGTTGGGCCCGATCGGCTCCGGTTCTGCCAGGCACGCCGCCGCCGTCAGCGCGACGGCGATGGCGATCGCGC
Source organism: Gemmatimonadota bacterium (assembly GCA_031402225.1). GTDB lineage: Bacteria > Gemmatimonadota > Gemmatimonadetes > Gemmatimonadales > GWC2-71-9 > JAGGAG01. Next base: position 6,222 of record JANNSD010000060.1, read on the forward strand.
GGGGCGCAAACGAGGCGAAACGGGGGCGGCTAGCCACGGGCACGGGCGATCCTGACGGAAGGGAAGCAAGGGTCATTTTGCAGCAACATATACGCCCAAACCCATCGGCGCTGTAACACGCCTCACAGAGCAAAATATTGCATTCCCAGCGACTTAGCTGATGGTACGCAGCCATTGCCAGCACAAGTGCACACTCGACTGTGCGTAATGTGCACAAACCAGTGTGCACTCAAGCTTGCGCCGGGCCCCGATCGAGGTTATATCCTCTAGTCCTCGCTTTCCTGCCGTCCCGCTCCCATTCTGGAGGCCCCCCGATCGTGACCAGTCCACACCTCCTGCTCATGCTGCAGGACGCCGTTCCGGCCCTTGTACCAGCCGACACCGCCTGGATGCTGATGTCCACGGCGCTGGTGCTCCTTATGACGCCGGCCCTGGCGTTCTTCTACGGTGGCTTGGTTCGGTCGAAGAATTCGCTGAATACCATGATGATGAGCTACGTCGCACTCGGGTTCATCGGCATCCTGTGGGCGCTGGTCGCCTACAGCCTGTCGTTCTCCGAGGGCTCGCCGTGGCTCGGCGGATTCAGCAACGCGCTGCTCAACGGTGTGGACCTCGCCCCAAAGGGTACCATTCCGCACCTGCTGTTCATGGCATACCAGGGCACCTTCGCCATCATCACGGCGGCGCTGATCTCGGGCGCCATCGTGGAGCGTATGCGCTTCTGGCCCTACGTCGCGTTCATCTCGGTGTGGCTGCTGGTGGTGTACGCCCCAGTGGCACACTGGGTGTGGGGCGGCGGCTGGCTGGGTGCAGCGGGCGTGCTCGACTTTGCCGGCGGCACCGTGGTGCACATCAATGCCGGCGTCTCGGCGCTCGTCGCCGCGCTCGTGCTCGGCAGTCGCAAGGACTACGGGCGACAGGCAATCGTGCCGCACAACGTGCCGTTCGTGCTGCTCGGTGCCGGCCTGCTCTGGTTCGGGTGGTTCGGCTTCAACGGCGGCAGCGCGCTCGCGGCCAACGCATCGGCGTCACTCGCGTTCACCAACACCTTCCTGGCGCCGATGGCTACGCTGGTGGCCTGGTCGGTCCTCGATTCCATGCGCACCGGTCACGTCACCGCAGTGGGCGGTGCCACCGCTATCGTCGTCGGCCTGGTGGCCATCACCCCGGCCGCCGGCTTCGTGAGCCCCGTCGGCGCACTGGCCCTCGGCGCCATCGCGGCGTTCCCAAGCTACTTCGTCATCCTGTTCCGCTCCCGCACGCGGCTCGACGACTCGCTCGACGTCTTTGCCGGCCATGGCGTTGGTGGCCTCACCGGCGCCCTGCTGACCGGTGTCTTCGCGGTGAAGGCGTGGGGTGGCACTGATGGCCTCCTTGCCGGCAACCCCGCGCAGCTGGGCAAGCAGGCCCTGGGCGCCGGCGTATCATTCGTCTACGCTGGCGTCATGACGTTCATCATCCTCAAGGTGCTCGGCCTCGTCATGACGCTGCGGGCCGACCAAAAGGCCGAGGGACTCGGGCTCGACGTCACCCAGCATGGTGAGGAAGCCTACGGCACCGGCGAGGGCTCCATCCTCGTGCTCCCCGACGACGTCGCCATGGCGCCGCCCCTGGCCGTTCCAATGCCCGCAACCCGCTGAAGGGGAGGTCACTCATGAATCTCATTGTCGCGATCTTCCGACCGGAAAAGCTGAACGACGTGCTCGAGGCGCTGTACCGTGCCGAGGTACGCGGCCTTACGGTGTCCCGGGTGATGGGCCACGGCGGGGAGACCGAGCACGCCGAGACCTATCGCGGCACGACGATAAAGGTGGCACTGCAGGAGAAGGTGCGGCTGGAAATTGGCGTCTCAGAGCCATACGTGGCGCCGACGGTCAAGGCGATCCTGGCCGCCGCGCGCACCGGTGAAGTGGGCGACGGCAAGGTGTTTGTGCTCGACCTGGCACAGGTGCATCGCATCCGCACCGGTGAACGCGACCAGGCCGCCGTAACCCCCGCAGCCAAGGTCGGCGCGTAGCAGGGCCTGCCTCTTGCCTCTCTCCTGGGGTGAACCCCCAGGAAGCAGGGCAAGATGTTGTCGATCAAGAGCTTGAAGAATCGTACCTTGCGTGCGTTCACGGCCGCCGCCGCGACAGCCTTGGCGCTCGCTGCCTGTTCCTCGCAACTCGCCCGGGTTCCTCCCCGCCTCGACCTCGGCAACTACGATCGCATCGCCCTGGTCAATTTCTCTGCCGACCAGTCGAAAAGCGGGCTGGGCCAACTGGCCACCCAGCGATTCGCCGAAGAAGTCCTCGCCAGCCAGACCGGCTTCGAATTGCTCGAGCTCGGGCCCGCTGACTCAGCCGTCGCGCGGCTGCTGGCTCAGGGCGATGCGCCCGCGGCCGCACAGGAACTCGGCCGCGACCGGCACATTCCCGCGGTGTTCTTCGGGCAGCTCGCGGTGTCGAAGGCGAAGCCGCACGGAGGCGTGAGCGGTGCTGGTGACGTGAACATCGGCGCCACGGTATCGGCAGAGTTGAGCGTACGCCTCATCTCCACCAGCACCGGCGGTACCCTCTGGCGCTCGAGCGGTGCGGCGAGCCAGACTGTGGGACAGGTTGCAATCAGTCCCGGCCGCCTGCCGAGCGTCTCGGGCAAGGACCCCAACGCCGCCTATGCGAGCATGGTGGACGAGATGGTGGCTCAGGTCACCCGCGACTTCCGGCCAAGCTGGGTGAAGCAGTAGTCCTGCAGTGCTGCCCATGGGCCGTTTGACCCATGGGCATTGTTCCTCCTCTTCCGCAATGCCGGCCAAGGTGATACTTCCTTCGATGTCCTGCACGAAGGAGTGAATCGTGGCTGAGATCTGCCTGAAGACCCGAACCCATACGTATTGCTCTGCGTCACCGATCCGCGATTGCGGCTGCCGTAGCGATCCGGCCTTTACCGACCCGTTTCCTCCACTGGCCAGAACGCTGGACCAGACCGGGCTGCTCCAGGACATCGGCGCCGTTCTGCATACGGCGGGCTCCGGTGTGCCCATCGGCAAGCTCAGGATCATCGCGCAGATAGCGCGTCTGGTCCTGCTCGAGCGGGTGTCGGTCGATGAGTGCTTCGTGATTACCGCGCTCGACTGCGACCCTTCGGGATCGCGCGGCACGGAAACAGGGGCGTAGCAGCCCTCAGCGCGCGCCGGCTTCCCGGGGCGAGATGCCACGCATGGCCGCCGGAAAACCGGGATGACGCCGGAGTTCCTGATACCACGGTAGCTGCTCCACCGACGCGACCGTCCCAGGGTCGAGGCGCACCGCCCGTGCCGTCATGACCAGCGCGCTGTCGAGGTCGCCGGTGGCCTGCCGGGCGTACACAGCATCGAGAAGCAGCACCGGATCCACGGCACCGTGCCAGCGTGCCATCACGCTGTCATACCGTTGCCCCGCGCTATCGTGAAGGCCCGCGCGCGCCAGGATCGCGACGGCGTAGAGTCGCAGGCGATCCGGCACGATACCGCTGAGCTCGCCGGGATTGTGCGAAAGCGAGTCGGCCAAAGTCATCAATCGCTGGACGTCGCGCGGGTCCGACGACAGGCGACCGAGCACCTCGGCCTCGCAGTCCACGAAGTAGCCATCGCCCGGGAACGCGGCAGCACCTTCGCGACAGCTCGCGCGGGCCCGGTCGAACTCACCCAGCACGAGCTCCGCGCTCGACCGCAGGCGCTGCAGCCGCTCAACATGCGTGTGCAGGTGATCGGCGAGCAGGCCCTGCTCTGCGGAGAAGCGCGCGTCGTGCCAGAGTGCCGCCTCCATCTCCATCTCTCCGCGCATCGCCCAGATGTCCGGGCGCGCGCCCGCGATAGCGCTGGCGCTTCGGAGATCGACAAGTGCGCTATCCCGCCACGCCGCTTGCCCGGTCGCCACGAACAACCAGTGATAGATCCGGCTGCGCAGGAACAACGCATCGGCTGATGCGGGCGCCCGGGCAATCGCCCGGCCGGCAACGGGCAACGCCCGGCGCAGCGCATCTTCGGCCGGCGGCAGCCACGTCGAATCGGGGAAGTTCTGGTGCGCGGCAAGGGTGTAGTAGCCCGTCCAGTTGCCCAGGTCTGCCCGCGTGTACAGCGTCAGCGCCGACGCCGGGCTCTGTTGCTGCGCGATCGCGAGCAGGGAGTCGGCCACCGCCAGCTCCTCGAGCATGCGGCGAGGCCCGACTGACCCGAAGGCCTCGCTCGCGCGCGCGAATGCTTGCCGCGCGCGCTGGCGCAGGGGCTCCGTGGCGCTATCCGTGCCGAGCACGAGGAGCCATCGATCCAGGAGAACGGAGTCAAGGGCGTACCGCACGCTCGCGAAGAGGCTCGTCTTTCCCAGCGCCGTTGCCGACGCCTGCAGCGCCGAGGGCGATGCCTCCCGCAGCGTTCCGCTTCGAACCTCGGCGCCACTGCGGGCCTCCACTACCCGCACCGTGGCGCCGACGCTGTCGCCGATTCGGTCGAGCGCTCCGCGGATGACCCAGTCCGCCCGGTAGCGCTTCCGGAGCGTATCGACCGGCACCTCGGGCTGGTCGCCGACGTCGATCACCTGCAGGCCGGGCACCTGCTGCAGCTCGAGCCGCATGGCATCGTCGAGCGCGGCCCCCTCCGCGCGCATCGTGCCGCTCCGGTCCCGGAAGCCACTCAGCAGTACCACGATGTCGCTCCCCGGCCCCGCCTGGCCCGCACGCTTGCGCCACGGACTCCACCAGAAGAACGCCGCCACCGCGACCACGAGCGCTGCCGTCGGCCACCACCGGCGGCGGACCGCGGTCGCCGTTCGAAGACCCTCGAGCGTGTCACGGAACTCACCGGCGCTGGCGTAGCGCGCACCGGGTTCCTTCTCCAGGGCGCGATGCACCGCCGCGGCCACGGGCGGGGAGATGCCCGGGCGCTTCGATGCCAGCGGTGGTGCCGGCGTGTTGAGGTGGGCCACGATCATCGCCTGGGGCGTGTTCCCGGCGAACGGTGGGTCCCCCGCCAGCATCTCGTACAGCACGCAACCCAGGCTGTAGATGTCGCTGCGCCCGTCGAGGCGCGATTCGCCCGATGCCTGCTCCGGGCTCATGTACACCGGCGTGCCCAGCACTACGCCCGCCGCTGTGTCGCGCCGGCCGCCCACCGTCGCCGCATCCAGCGCGATCGCGACCCCGAAGTCGGCCACCAGCGCGTGGCCCGCCTGGATCAGGATGTTGCCCGGCTTGATGTCGCGATGCACCACGCCGCGCGAATGCGCGAAGGCGAGCGCGTCGGCCACCTCCGCCGCGAGCCGGAGTGCTTCGTTCACCTCGAGCTTCGCGTCCCGGCTCAGCAGCGCGCTCAACGAAGGTCCCTCGACGTGCGGCATGACATAGTACGGCGCGCTCACGCCGCTGACCTGCACGATGCCGGAATCGATGACGCCGAGAATGTTGGGATGGTTGAGCTTGGCGACGATGCCGATCTCGCTGGCGAACCGGTCGGCGCCCACCGGCACGGCGAGCTCCGGCCGCAGTAGCTTGATGGCAACCAGGCGGTCGTGCTTGAGGTCGCGCGCGAGCCAGACCGTGGCCATGCCGCCCTGGCCCAGCGGCTCCATGATGTCGTAGCGGCCCGTGAGGGCCGCATTGAGCTGGTCGAGCCGGAACGTCGTGGCGATAGTCGTGGTCCCCTAGGGCAGGCGCAACCCCGAGAGCAGCTTCTGCACATTGAGCGACTGCGACTGCGCCTGCACCTGCGACTGCACCTTCGGATAGAGCGTCTTCGCCTCCTCCTGGAACCGGGCAAAGAGCGCCTTGAGGTCGGCGGTACTGAGCCGGCGACCCTGGGCATAGTACTGCTTCGCCACGTGCCCGAGCGCATAGGTGGACGCGAACGTCACGGCGGCGCCGGCCGCCACGCCCGCGGTGCCGCCAAGCAACCCGCCCAGAATGCTCGATGCCGCACCGCCCAGCAGCTTTCGCACGGCGCCTTCCATCACCTGTGCCGCCGCACCGATACCCAGCGCGCCCGCGAGGTCGCGGACCTGGTTGCCGTCGAGCTGCTGGCCATGCGCCTGCCCGATCTGGTAGACCAGCCGCAACTGCAGCGGGATGATCGCCAGGTTGGCCAGCCCGTCCGGCAGGATCTCCACCGCTCCGGTGATGATCGCCTGCTGCAGGATCATCTCGTCAAGTCCCGCCGGCGACGGCGGCGTGCCGCTCGCGACCGATGCGGTGGCAGCGCTTGCGGCAAGGCTGAGCGCCGCCGCATCAGCATTGATGGCGCTCGCCGACGCCTCGCTGAGTCCGAGGGCCCCGCGGAGCGAGTCGAGGAACCCCGCTTCCGCCGCGTTGGCTGGACCGTCGGCATGGCACACGAGCACCGCCATCAGGTAGGCCTCACGCCGGGCCCCGTCGCCCGAGAGGCGCGCCGCCATGTCCGGCAGCGTGAGCTGCCCGGTGGTGATCCGGCTCGTGAGACCATCCAGGTCCGCCATGCCGGCCTTGCTCATGGCTCCCTGCAACTGGCTCTTTTCCTCGGCCGTGGCATGGCCATCGGCCAGCGCGGCCATGAGGGCCACGGCGATGATGGCATTCTGATCCTGGCTCTCCATGACTACCGGCCCCGCTCCTGCTGGTGCGCCTCAACCAACCAGAGCCACTTGTCGATGCCCCGGGGTTCGACCGCCTGGACCTGGGTGTCGTGCGTGAGGGCGTTCTTGGTAGTGTAGAGCCGCGCGGTGTTAGGGGCGGCTCCATTGGCGGCTGGGGTGCGGCGCGCGGGACGGGCTGGGGCGGATGTGCGTGACATGGCCCACCTCTCCTGAGACTGGATGAAAAGCCTCCCGTTGCCGGGAGGCCACTTTACCATAATACCCCATTTTCGGCTCATCGACGCGGCGCACCGCCGGCACAGCCGGCACGGGAGAGCAGCCGCTCGCGAGCCCGTACCGACCGTGCATTCCCTACCCGGCACCGTAGTCCGCGATCACCTGCGGCACCGCGGCGTCGAAGCCCACCACGTCGAGCATGCCGGCATCGTTCGGGTCGGCAATACTGAACCCGTTGGATGCCATCCCGACCACCACCAGCCGGGCCGGGATGCCTGTGCGCTCCCGATACTGCCGAAGAGCCTGGGCCGGATGCACCTGGCCCGCCCAGGTCTCGTTGTCCGTGTAGATGATGAACAGGTCGACCTGCCACCCATGCTTCAGCGCCTCGAGCATCGGCAGCGCGCAGTCCGTGCCGCCGAACGGCAGGTCGCTGATGCACTTCACCACATCGTCGAGCCGCTGCCGCGGTGAGAGCGACAGCACCGACAGCCCGCTGCTCATGTTGCCCCACCGGGACGGGAAGCTCCCATTGGTGAACGCGGTGAACATGTGCTGCGGCTCGCGGGCCGCGGTCACCAGCGCCATCGCCGCCGACGCCTCGCGGCACGACAGGAACGGCATCCCGCCCACACCGGCCGACATCGAGCCCGATACATCCAGCGCCAGCATTACCCGCTTGCCGGTACTGGTGGCGTTCTCGAACGCCAGGTAGAACGCCGCATCCAGCGCGTCCACTACCTGTGCCACTGGCGCCCACTTGCCGGTGCCGCGCATGCCCCGGCCCTGGCCGTACGTCTTGAGCGCCGCGAGGATCGCCATCGGGTGCACCCGGGCCGCGCGCAGCACATCGCGGCGTCCCAACCGATCCGTCACCATCGCTGCGGCCCGGCTCATCGGCGACAGCAGTCCCACCTTGCTCATGACACCGAGGTTGCGGATCATCGCCGTGAGCGGCATCCGCTCAAGCAGCGCCTCCCACACGACCGCGTGGACGAGCAGCTCGGTCGGCACCATCTCGCGCGTGAGCCCATGCTGCGCGATGGTCAGCGCCGCCAGACCCGGCGCCTGGTACTTGAGCGCCTCGACCGCCTCGATGCGCCGCACCAGATCCATGCCGTCGACACCCGGCAGCGTGAGGATGCCCTCCCACCCCTTCGTGGCGTAGCGGAAGACCAGGTCGTGCCCCGCACTGGTGGCCTTCGGGTGCGCCAGGCGCAGCACATCCCGGTGAGCCCATCCGTCACGGCTCGGGTACTTGAGCACCTGGTGCGCGACATCCTCCACCGACTTGTCGGTGTACCAGCGTGCCACCGCCGTACGCGCGCCGCGCCCCCAGCCACGGAATGCCTGCATGTACTGCAGCCAGTGGAAGAGGTGCGTACCGGTGCGCGCCACCTTCGGGAGCGCCGCCCACACCGCGGTCTTGGTGTCCGCGTCGCCCAGGCCCGCCGCGATGGCGAGCGCGAACAGCGCCGGATCGTTCTTTGGCGCCCGCCCGGCCACGCTCACCTCCACGATGCGCGCCACCACACGACGGCCATCCTCGGCCACGCACGCGACCACCGACCGTGCGTTCTCCTGCGTCAGCGCGCGCTCGCCGATGTAGAAGGTGCCGCCCTCGCTGCCGAGCACGAGGAACCGGTCGAGCCGGGTCCACTTGTCCACCGGCCAGGCGTACCCGCCCGCCGAGTTGGCCACCTGCGTGGATCCCGGGATCGGGGCCGACTGCGGCGTCAGGAGGCGTCGCAGGCGGGTCGCGAAGTGCTTGGAGAAATCCATTGGGTACCTCCATCCTTTCTACTGCACATCACCTTGCTGCAAAGGCTGCCGGGCGGATAAGGTGCTGAGCTCGGAGTGTTCCGCGGGATTCGAACCCGCCTAACCAGATAACCGAACCATGTCGACCCGCCCGACAATTGTTTTCCACCAGGGAGACCGGCTGGACTCGAACCAGCGACCGTCGGATCTCGATAACCCACATCCATCGGCCCGATGTCGGGCAAGGGTTGGAATGGGTTTTCCACCGCTCTACCAACTGAGCTACGATCTCCATGCCCGCACCGGCGCCTTGCCGGTGCGGTTACTTCATCCCATCAAACCATCATCTGTCGGGCCGAGAGCCGGCGCGTCACCAACTCGCCTCGCGACGGCACCCACGGATCAATCCGCGACTTCCGGCCCGCATCCTTCAGCAGCTGATCGTCCTTCTGGTGATTGCACGAGCTGCAGGCGGTCACCACGTTGAGCCAGATATCGGCTCCTCCCTTCGATCGCGGCACCAGGTGGTCACGGGTCAGTCGCTCCCGCACACCCAAGTCCCGTCGATGCCGCCCGCAGTACGCGCACCGGTGCCCGTCCCGCAGGAACAGGTGCTCGTTGGTCAGTGCCGCTACGCGTGACCCGATGCGACGGTGCTGTCGAAGCACCACGCTCGCCGGCAGCGGGAAACTGAGCCGCGGGCTTCGCGCGAACCGACCCGGTACCGTCTCCAGGATCACCGCCTTGCCCCGCAGGTGAAGCACGAGGCCCATGAGTGACGGCACGAGCTCGATCGGCTCGCCAGTCGTGTTGTATACCAGGCACAGCAGCATGGTCCCCTCCCTTCCACCTTCAGAGTACCAGATGTGCGTCAACCGATGGATGCGATGTGTGGGAATGCCCCGGAGGGAGTCGAACCCTCAATCTCCCGGGTCGAAACCGGGTGCCTTGTTTCCGTTCGGCCACGGAGCAGTGATGAACAGCGTGAGGAGGAACGGAAGAACGTGAGGAGGAACAGCAACTGCGGACAGCCCACTCAGCACCCGCTGTCGCAGTTCCTCCTTACGTTGTTGCAGTTCCTCCTTACGCTTCTGACGCCTTCAGTCCTTGTACGGGTCAAACTCATTCGCTCCCGCCATGACCACGATGAGCGGCCGGAGCGTGTGCAGCAGCTCGATGGTGTCGCCCTGCGCCGCCAGGACCTCCGGCAGCCGGCGGTACACCTGCGGGCTCTCGTCGAGCCCTCCGCCACGCAGTACCACACCCTTCTCGGCGATCCAGTCCTTCATCATCTCGGGCGTCACCCGTCCCGGAGTCAGGATCTCCCCGGTCTTCCGGTTCCGCTTGCCGGCCGCGGCGGTTCGGCTCATCACTCGTCCCGCCCCATGCACCGTCGAGTAGAGTGCCTGTCGCTGCGTCTCGGCGACCGCAGCATCTCCCGGAGTGGCACCGCGCACGATCACCGCGTCGTCACCCATCGATCCGCCGATGAAGCCGAGCTGATCCGGGAACGCGGGCGTCGCTCCCTTCCGCACTACCACCAGTTCCTCACCCTCGTGCTGCTCCTTCCAGGCGAAGTTGTGATGGTTGTGCACCAGCTCCAGCTCCCGACCGCCGAGGATCGACACCACCTTCCGGGCCACCCACTCCCGGCCGGCGTATGCGTAGCGACCCGCGAGCTCCATCAGGTGCCAGTAGTCATGGCCCACCGGCTGGTCGAGCGGCAGCAGCACCTCCACCTCCGGTGCCCGGTCGCCCCACGCCTTGCCCTGCGCGAGTGCCAGGAAGTTCGAGGCGACAGTGTGCCCGAATCCCCGGCTTCCGAAGTGCACGCCCACCCACAGCGCGCCCATCTCGTCCACGAACACGTCCACATAGTGATTGCCGCTTCCCACCGTACCGAGCTGCTGCCGCGCCTTGGTTCGCAGCGCCTGCCGATGCTTGGCCGGAACCGCATCCCACGAAGCGTCCTCGAACAGCGGATGATCGGTCGGCGCATCATCGGCCCGGTTCTTCCGGCCCATACCGAAGCTCACCGTGTCGGCGATCTCGTCGGCGAGCTGGCTGAGCTTGGCACCCGCGCCCTCACCCAGGCCCGCGAGAGTCAGGTCGGTTCGGATCGCAGCGTTGCCGCACGCGATGTCGAATCCTACGCCCACCACCGACACGGCGTTGTCGTACGCCGCCACACCACCGATCGGCATCACGTAGCCCACATGACCGTCGGCCATCAGCGCCACCTTCCGCGCCCGCTGGGCCACCGTCGCGAGCTGGGCCAGCGTGTTCTCGTCGTGCGTTCCAAAGATCTTCACCTGACCCTCCTCTCGGTTGTTCCTTCACGTCCTCACGTCCTCACGTCTTCAAGCCCGATAGAGTGCCCCGGATTCGAACCGGGAGCCCCCGCGATCCGAACGCGGTGCGCTGCCGTTTGCGCCTGCACTCTGCGCCCAGTTCCCTTCACGTCCTCACGTCATCACGTCCTCACGTCCTCACGTCCTCTTCCATGGACCGGCCGGGATTCGAACCCGGAACCTCCCCCGTGCGAAAGGGGCGCTCACCCAGTTGAGCTACCAGCCCGATGCACGGAGCTGGGATTGAACCAGCGACATCCGGTATGTAAGACCGGCGCTCTCCCGCTGAGCTATCCGCGCGTTGCACTATTCCCGGTGATGGACTCGAACCACCATAGCGAGATTCAGATTCTCGCGGCCTGCCATTGGCCGAACCAGGAGTCATTGTTCCGTCTTCCGTCTCCCGTCTCCCGTCTCCCGTCGGTAAAGCTCCAGGAGGGAATCGAACCCCCATCCACAGCTTGGAAGGCTGGTGCCTCGGCCGCTCGGCCACTGGAGCAAGTCCCCCGCCGGGGAGTCGAACCCCGCTCTGCGGGTTAAGAGCCCGCTGCATCACGCGTCAATGCTTACGAGGATTGTGTACTGCAGTCCGCCCGGGAGGAATCGAACCTCCGTGCTCCCGCGTATCAGACGGGCGCTTGACCCAGCCTCAGCTACGGGCGGTTGACATCAGGTGGGGCGGACTCGAACCGCCTCCTCGGGGGCCACATCCCCGCGCTCTGCCGAGTGAGCTACGCACCTGGGGAGTTGGTGTGGACGGGTGACGGACTGAGAGCTCCCGGTCGGCTGCGACCCGACGACCTCCCGCTTACGAGGCGGGCGCTCTTCCACTTGAGCTACAGGAGCTGAAGGCAGGGACGGGACTCGAACCCGCGTCGCGCGGCTTATGAGGCCGCTGCTCTTCCGCTGAGCTACCCTGCGAAGTACCGCCGGAGGGATTCGAACCCACACGGACCAATGGCCCACGACGGTCTGAGCGTCGCGCGTATGCATTCCGCCACGGCGGCAAGGATGGCCCTCGCGGGAATCGAACCCGCTACGCGCTGGATTTCACCCAGCCGCTCTACCGGTGAGCTACAAGAGCCGAGCCTGTCGAGACGAAGCCGACGGGATTCGAACCCGCACCCTCCCGAGAGACAGTCGGGCGCGCTTCCGCTGCGCTACGGCTCCAGTAATGGCACAACGAACGAATGACGCCCCCATCCGGGAGTCGCGTCTCGCATGAGAACGCCATCCGCGCGTCGGCCATGACTCACATCACTTCAACACATCGCATCCTACGGTTGTCAAAGAGCTGGGCGTACGCCCAAAAACACAAAACCCCACCCGGCATGTTCTGCGCAGGTGGGGCGAACCTCTCGCCCGATGGAGTCGAACCCTGGCCGCCTATGGCCCCCGGTTCACTCTCCCCACCTGCATCACATCACCTCCACGACCGCGACCGCCCTCGACGAAGGCTCGCCGGTCCGCATACACGTCCCCCTTCACCGTCGCCAGGGCGACCGTGCGCACTTTTGCCCTATGCAAGCGGCAGAGTCGTGCTGGGATGGACGAGCGTGACATCACGGACACAGTGCACTCCTCACGTCAGGAAATCATCAAGTGACGAAAAACAAAAAGAGCCGCGTCTCGGTGGTCGTAGGGGGAGAGCCTTGGCTCACCCGCCACAGCCGATCCTGCTGATGCCATGCGGCACTGCTCTGGACCGACGACCTCTGGGACGCGACTCCCGGTCAAGCGCTCACACAGTACAGATGAACCGGTATTCGCGCAAGACCCCCGCCTCCATCTTCCTGTTCCTCGTTCCCTGTTCCCTGTCCCCGCCGTAACTTTCCATCCCGTGCGCTTCCATCCCCTCTTCGCGCCCCTGCTGGGGCTCCTGCCCTTCAGCGCTGCGGCGCCGGTCCGCGCCCAGACCATCGATCCCCGCTTCTTCGTCAACACCCCCGTCGGGATGAACTTCGTCGTCGGCGGTTACGCGTATGGCTGGGGTAGCGTCTCGTTCGATCCCACAGTGCCGATCGACAACGCCAAGGTGACCTTTCACGGCCCCCTCGCCGGCTATTCGCGCTCGATCGATTTCTGGGGGCTGTCGGGCAAGGCCAACGTGGGCAGTGCCTTCGTATGCGTCGACGGATCGGGTGAGGTTCGCGGCGTCCCGGAGTCGCGAAACGTCTGCGGACTGAGCGACCTGAGCGCCGCGGTCGCCGTGAACTTTCTGGGCGCGCCGGCGCTGTCGATGAAGGAGTTTGCTCACTACCGGCAGGGCCTGCTGATGGGCGCGAGCTTCGGCGTCACCGCTCCTATTGGCCAGTACGACCCAACCAAGCTCATCAACGTGGGCACCAACCGCTGGTCTTTTCGGCCCCAGCTGGGGGTCTCCCAGGCGCTCGGCCGCCTGACGCTCGAGTTCCTCGCCTGGGCGTCCTTCTACACCGCCAACAACGACTTCTTCAATGGCCGTGTCCGTGAGCAGGCACCACTCTACTCCGGGCAGCTGAACGTGATCTACACCTTCCGCTCCGGCATCTGGGGGTCGGTGGGCGGGACGTGGTACGGCGGCGGGAGGATCACCACGGACGGCGTGCCGAACCCGGATTTCCAGGAGAACTGGCGGCTGGGCGGCACCCTCGTCTTCCCGGTGAATCGTCACAACGCGATCAGGGTGTTCGGCGCCACAGGCCTGTACGCGCGCTCGGGAGGCAACTTCAACGCGGTTGGCGTGACCTGGTTGTACTGGTGGGGCGGTCGCAAGGCGCCGCTAAAATCCCCCGCCCCCGCCCCCGCCGGACCCGCCACCCGATGACCCACCCGACGACCCGCCGCCACTGAAGCCCGACCCACCCGAGGTCCGCGGCGAGGACGTCATGGCATTCCCCGCGCTGCTGGAGAGGGCACTCATGCGCCCTGTGAAGCTGCCGGTATTGAAGCCGGTCAGGTTTCCGCCGCTGTACCACTGCGGCGGCTCGCGCACGATGTCCCTGAACGCCTTCGCCCAGGTCCGCTCCACACCGAACGCCATCGCATACGGCAGGAAGCGCTCGAACATTTCGGGCGTCTTCACCACCCGCGAATAGTTCTCCTTCTCCACTCGTGACAGGAACTCCTCGAACCCCAGCACCTGCTCGAGTGTACGGGTGCCGGCCACCGTGCGCGCCGGCATGACGTGTCCGATGATCGCCACGATCAGGGCGATCAGCACCCCCGCAATCATGAATGGCAGGGGCGTGAAACCGTACTTCGCGCTCAGCATGACGCCGGCGACAAAGGTGACGAACCCCAGGAACACCGCCCCGAAGCGCCACCGGCTCCGCATCGTCGCCGGATCGGCCCGGTAGTAGCCCTTGTCCACCAGTCGCCGCGTCACCGCCGTCCTGATGGCGCCCATGCTCCGGTAGAACTCGTTCTTGAGCTCGGAGAGTTCCACCGAGTCGCCATGCCCGTCGAAGAGCCCTTCGAGCAGCAGCTGTTCATGCCGCTCGAGCGCCCGCCATTCCTCCCGCGGCTTGAGCCGGTGGAACACAAACTCCTTGTCCGTCCACAGCCCGAACAGCTTCGGCTCCTCGCGTTCCTCGATCCGGATGAAGCCGCGCACCGCCATGTCCACCAGTGTGGCGATGACGTCGCGCACATCGGCTTGCTCATCCAGCAGCACGCCGGCCTCCGCCGGGGTGACACCCTTTGGCGGCTCGTATTGCACCGTGACCGGACGCTTTCGCGGATCCCGCCCCCGCTTCCACCAGAGCGCGAGCATGCCGAGCAGCACCGGCAGCGGGAGCACCAGGGGCCAGTTGACCCTGAGGAACTCGCGCGCCTTGTCCAGCGCCGTCGGACGGGCCACCAGCCCCGTGTTCCACCCCACCACCGCGGTCACGCCCTCGTGAAAACCGAGCGCCTTCGGCATGCGCACCGTGACGGTGCGCCCCTTGATCGTCACCTTGGCGTCCCGGGCCATGCTGCCATACACGCCATTGAACGCCGTGGCGCGGACGCCCGCCGCACCCTCGGGAAGCGTGATCTCCGCGCTGGCCGACTCGATGGGCACATCCCACTCGTCGCCGGTGATGTTCCAGTACAGCTCGTCGTGGTCGTCGAAGAACCGGAGCCCGTTCTCCGCGCGATAGTGGAGCCAGACGGTGCGCGTAGCATCCTCGGCGCCGGGTACCCAGATCTTGAACTTCTGGTAGTGGCCCGCCCGGCTGCTCTCGAGTTTGAGCGCTGCCCCGTCGTCGCTGGTGGCCGACGTCTCGCTCAGGCGCAGTGACCAGTTGAACCCCTGGGGCGTGTGATAGTCCACCGGCACCGTGCGATACACCCCGTTCCACTTGCCGCGGAAGCGGGCGGTGATCATCTCGGTGACGTCGACGCTGCCGTCGGTGTTCACGACGATGTGGGCCTCGAACTTGGTGATCGAGAGCGAGCGTTGCGCCACCGCCGGGGAGGCGGCGGAGAGCAATGCGAGGGCAAGCAGCCAGGCGCGTCTCACGGCTTGCGGCCGAAGTCGATGCCGGGTGCCGCCGCGTCGGCGGCGTCCGTCAGGCCGAAGAATTCGCGCGGGCCAATGCCGAAGGGACCGGCGATCAGGTTGGAGGGAAACTGCGCGACCTTGGTGTTGAGGTCGCGCACCACCGCGTTGTAGTAGCGGCGGGCGTTCTGGATGTGATCCTCGATTTCCGAGAGCGAACGCTGCAAAGCGAGAAAACTCTCCCCGGCCTTGAGGTCGGGATACGCCTCCGCCAGCGCAAAGACCTGGCGCACGGCGCCGCTCAGCTCGCCCTCCGCGGTGCCGCTCGCCGCCGGCCCGCTGGCGGCGGTGGCGCGGTTCCGGGCCGCCACGACCGCCTCGATCGTGCCCCGTTCGTAGCCGGCATGTCCCTTCACCGTCTCCACCAGCCGCGGCACCAGGTCGTGCCGCCGCTTGAGCTGCACGTCGATGTCGGCCCAGGCGCCGTTCGCGAGCAGGCGCAGCCGAGTCAGCGCATTGTAGGCGAAGATGCCATACAGGATGGTCGCCGCCAGTACCGCCAGTACAATCACGCGCGCCTCCCGGTCAGGACGAGCTCAGTGGTACCAGCCCCGCCTCGATGCTTGCCCGGCGCGGTTCCAGGAACGGCGGCAAGGCCAGCCGGGCACCAAGCTGTTCGACCGATTCATCGGCCGCGAACCCGGGCCCATCAGTGGCCAGTTCGAACAGGATCCCGTTGGGCTCGCGGAAGTACAGCGACCGGAAATAGAATCGATCGACTATTCCGGAGTTGGGAACGCCCGCACGCTGCAGCCGATCGAGCCACTCGTGCTGCGCTGCGTCATCCTTGGTGCGGAACGCAATGTGATGCACCCCGCCCCGGCCCTGACGCGCCATCGGCAGCGCGCGCCGCTCCTCGAGTCGAAGCTCCCCTGCCGCACCCGATACGCCGAGGCGGAGCACCAGGTCGCGGCCGCCGGCCGCCTCAGCCTCGCTGATCGCGCTGAAGCCGAGGATGTCGGTCAGCACCGCCATCGTCGAGTCTGCTTTCCGCAGTGTGAGGGTCACCGGACCCAGCCCGCGGATCGCTTCCGCCTTGCTCACGCCACCGGCCGTCCAGGGTACCGCTGCCGGTGGAGTCGCCGGCTCGTCCGTGGCCACCAGCGCCAGGCGCTGGCCCTCGAGATCGGTGAAGTGGAGTGTCGGCCGGCCATTGACTAGCGTCGTCGGGTCGTGCGGCACGCGCCGCGCCGTGAGGCGCTCCTCCCACCACGGGAGCGCGTCCGCCGGCACCCGGAGCCCGATGCGGGAAATGTCGCTCACGCCTGCCTGGTGCGACGCGGCGCGCGGCCAGTCGAAAAAGGTGACGTCGGTGCCGGGCGTGCCCTGCGCATCGGCGTAGAAGAGGTGATAGGCGGACACGTCGTCCTGGTTTACCGTCTTCTTCACCAGGCGCAGGCCCAGCACGTCGCGGTAGAAGTCCAGGTTCGCGGGCGCGTCACCGGTGATGGCGGTGACATGATGCAGGCCAAGCAGGGTCATGGTACGGTCCGGTGCGGGATGCCTGAAGCATATCGCACTTGCCGCTGGTGCGCCCCGACCTACCGCCGCGTGAACCGGTACACGTGCCGGAACCCGAACGCCCCGCCCACGGGCTTCGTCTCCTTGAGCAGGGTGAAGCTGGTCGGCGTCAGCGTGAGCGTCTCCCGAAAGAGCGCCGGCGCGTCGTCGTCCTCGCCCATTCCCTCAAGCACCAGTGTCTGCCCCCGGGTGGCGGCATCGGCGGTCCGCGACACCACCGTGAATCGCTGCGGCAGCGAATCGGTCACCCCGCCCCACTCCACCGCTGTCAACGGCGGATCGGCGACGAAACGATCCCGTGAGGTCACCGTCTTGCCGGGGCCGTCGTCGTACACGAAGTACATCTGCACGTCGCTCGAGTCCGCGGCCCAGGTCACCGACAGCGTGGTGGGCAGGGTGACGCGACGGTCCGGGTTGCGGTAGTCCTTGTATTCGAGCGTGCCGGTCCACTCGCCCACGAGCGCGCGATACAACTCCGTCCGGGGCCCACGGGTCAGCGCCAGCACCGCTTCCAGCTCGGTATCGACGCCCGCGGCGATATCGCGCACCGAAGGCGCCACCACGACATCGGGAACGAGGCCGGCATCCGGCTGGGAATCCGTCGGGAACTGCGCGATGAGCGGCAGGTCCACCTCAATCCCCGAGTTGGGCAGCCGAAGGAAGTAGAAGGCACCGCCATTGATGCCCCGCCGGTTGCCGCCGGTCGGTTGGCCCACCAGCGTGCCGAGGTGCGCGTTCAGCACGGTGCTGGCGAACTCGAAGGTGGCGGAGCTGTTCTCCGGGCCCACGAGCACCCAGAGGTTGCCGCGATATCGCGGCGCCGCGGGCTGCAGTACGCTGCCCTCCGCGGACTCGTCATACCTGGTCATGCGGTAGAAGCCCGGACGCGTTGCTGACGGCGTCGCCGCGGTGCCCCAGTCATCGAAGCTGCGGTCCCAGGTATCGAGGTAGGGCCGGAGGCTGGTGGGGATACGCTGGTATCGGGTAAACCGCCCGGACTGCGCCAGCACCAGCGGCCGGTCGATCAAGTGGCGGATGATCACGTCACCCACGCTCGATCCGCCCTCGTTGCCGCGCAGGTCGATCACCAGGTTGGGCGTCCCGCGCAATACGAGCTCGTCGAACGTGCGTTGAATGAAGCCTTCCCAGTCCCAATGATTGTTGTACGTCACCCAGGTGGGCATGGTGAGCACTGCGGTGCGGTGGTCCAGCTGCCGCAGGGTCCACGGCGGAGTCAACGAGTCCTGTCCCAGACTGCCAACCGAGTCGGCCACCGCACGGCGCGCGGAATCGCTCACCGGTGGCAGTGACACCGTGCGCACCGAGCCATCGGGCGAGCGCAGCTGGAAGCGCCAGTCGCCGGGCGCAGCGGGATACAGCAGGGGAAAGTAGGTGTCGAACGCGCTGTGCCGCTCCGCCTCCAGCACCTCGAGGTTGGCCACCCGCTTCGCATCATTGCCGCCATCAGCGCGGGACAGGGGGAGCAACGCTCGCAGGATCTCGGCCGCCGGCACGTCGTTGATCGAGAGCACTTCGGTGCCGCGACTGATGGTGGCGGCAGTCGATACGCTACGGGTCACGATCATCCTCCCATCGATCCACCGGAAGTAGAACGGCACCCGCCCACCGGCGGTGACCACTTCGTCGAGCACCGCGCCCTGCTGGTTGTAGGGATTGGGAAAAGTGTGACCGCACTCGATCAGGTTCAGGAAGCGCGCGTGGACCACGAACGCTTCCGCCCGCGTCTGGTCCCGGCCGAGCTGGGTGTTCATGGTGTCGAACCGGGCCGCCATCTGGACGGGAGTGTTGTACCGGTACAGGCCGGGATGGATCGCCTCGAACGCCTGGCGGAGGATCTGCCCGTCGGCCTGCAGGGCCGCCGCTGACAGCCTGGGGCTGGGTGCCTGGGCCCGTCCGGGACCGGCGAGGGCGAGCAGCATGACCAGCAGGGCCGAACGGATGCGCATGGCAGCTTGAACCGTGTTGGGGACCGTCCATGCTACCCCCCTACCCCTGTTTGTGCGTCTGGCGGCGCCGATCAGGAGCAGGAGGGAGCGGGGGCCGAGTTGCATGCGCCGGGAATATAGGGGACGGCAGTGGCCGGGCCCGGGAGCGGTAGCAATCGTATTACTAATATTTTTATTACACAGCTAGCGCTGTATCGAATACCGGTTGCATAATAAATATATTAGTAATAACCTTACTACATGAAGCGTCCGCCGCCGATGCCCCCCGTCAATCCCTTCCGCATCGGCGGCGTGGTCTCCGATGCGTTCTTCACCAACCGGGCCGATGAACTGCGCCGCCTCGAGAAGGCCCTCCTCTCGCCCGGGGACAAGCTCCTCCTCTTCGGCCCCAGGCGCATGGGTAAGAGCTCCACGCTCGATCGCGCCATTGCCAATGTCACGGCGCGGAAGGGTGTGGCCTTCCGGGCCGACCTCTCTGGGGCCACGACCGTCACCGACATCGCCAACCGGATCCTGCAGGCGGCGAGTCGCGCGATCGGACGCCGCTGGCAGGACGTGCTGGGCACCTTTCTCAAGGCGCTGACCCTCAAGGTGAGCCTGTCGCTGGATCCCGTGACCGGCCTGGCGCTGCCGAGCCTGAGCGTCGAAGGCCGCACCGACACGCTCGAGGACCAGCGCGCCAGCCTGGCCCGCGTCCTCGACACCATTGACCGGGTGGCACAGCAGCGAAAGGCTCGCGTCGGCATCGTCCTCGACGAGTTCCAGACCATCGCGCGCTTCGGCGGTGAGGGCGCCGAGTGGCACCTGCGGGGCATCATCGAGCGCCACCAGCATGTCGCATACGTCGGCGCCGGATCCGAGCTGTCGCTGCTCGCCGCCATGCAGGGCGAGGGCCGGGCGTTCTACAAGCTGTTTCGTCCGCTCCATCTCGGCCCCATCGACCCGGAGCACCTCGCGCGCTGGATCGACGATCGGCTCAGCGCGGCCGGCGTCCCGTCCGGTGGCATCGGCGCGCGCGTCGTGGCCATGGCCGGACCGCGCACCCGCGACATCGTGGAGCTCGCGCGCTCCGTCTACGATGTGGCCGCCCCCGTCGGCGCCGTCACTGACACCACCCTCGACGACGCCCTGCGGGAGCTGCTCGGCACCTATGGTGAATCATTCCGGCGGCAGTGGGATGACCTTCCACCCAGTCAGCAGAATGTGCTCCGGGCCGTGGCGGTTGGCGAGTCGAAGCTCTACAGCCGCCCAAGTCTCCTGCGCTTCGGGTTACGCAGCTCCGCGGAGGTGGCCCAGGCTGTCGAGTGGCTGGAGAAACGGGAAATCCTCACGCGGAGCGGCAAGGTCGTGAGCTTCGACAACCCGCTCCTCCAGGCCTGGGTCGCGGAGCACGCGCTTCCCGATGTCGGCATAATCGACTCGACCCATGACATCGTGCAGCGCCTCCAGGCACCACCGCCGAAGGACCAGTAGCGCCACGTCGCCCGCTCTTCCCCGTCTTCCGCAGCTCCCTCACCCCCGCACGCTGATCTCCACCCCCGCCTCCTGGAGGCGACGCACGAGCACCGTACCCAGCGCAGTGGCCGGCGTCAGGACGCCGCCACGCCCGGGCCCACCCGGCAGCGCGTCACGCTCGAGCGCCAGGCAAAGCGCCGATTCGCAGACGAACCGGACGGTGGCCCGGTTGGACGGATCGCCCCGATGGAAGATGCTGCCGCGCACCTGCACGCCGCCTTCCCCGATCGCCACATGCTCTGAGCGAAACCATCCGTGATTCATCGAGCGCTCCGACGGGCCACTCCCCGGCGCCGGAACCAGCGGGCGCAGCACCCGTCGAGTCCACCGCCGCGCCAGCGCACCATTGATCGCCGCGAGCGCCAGGGACATTGCCATCGCCTTCGCTCGCGCAAACGGCCGGTCGAACTTCGCGAACTCCTGGAAGACGAACTCGGGGCCGTAGGATTCGCCCCATGCAGCGAACAGCGCAGCGCTGCGACGAACCACGCGCGTATCGGTGAGCGCCACCAGTGACGGACCCACCCATGCATCGATGTCGGCATCGTAGTGCAGGCCTCGCACGTCGCCACTGCGCTTGGCGACCGCGGGGCTCCAGCTCCCGGGCGGATTGAGCAGGAAGGGGTCGGCCATCCGGCTGGTGAGTCCCAACTCCTGCCACTGGATTGCCGTGGCGATGGTGCCGCCATTGAGGCCGCCGGCCATGCGGAAGTAGGCCCGGGCCCTAGTGCAGGGCGTGCCGTACCGCTGCTGGAGTTCGCGGGCCACGAGCAGGGTGCCAAGGTCGGCGGGGACGGAATCGAAGCCGCAGAAGGGAACGATACGAGTGCCGCTGCGCGCGGCGTCGGCATGGTGCCGGTCGATGAGGTCGCGCACCCAGGCGGTCTCGCCCGAGATGTCCACGTAGTCGGCGCCGAGGCGGACACACGCGTTGACCACGCCATTGCCATAGGTGGCAAACGGGCCTGCGGTGCTGAGCAGTACGCGCGTACTCGCGACCATGCGGTCGAGGGCTGGCTGGTCGGCACCATCGGCCACCAGGACATCCACCTGCCCGTGCGCGACACCAAGCGACGCGCGGACCACCTCCAGCCTTCCCCGGTCGCGCCCCGCGATGGCCCAGCGCGTACCCGCCGGGGCGTGCGCCGCGAAGTAAGCCGCCGTCTGCCGACCGGTGAATCCGCTCGCGCCGTATAGCACTACGTCGTACGGTCGACTCGAATCGCTCACGCCCGCATCCCTGCCGATTTCACGGGCTCTTGCCGGGTAGCGGAACCACGGCACCATTCTTCATCACGAAGCTGACCTGCTTGAGCGTCTGGATGTTGGTGAGCGGGTTGTCGGGCGTGGCGATGATGTCGGCGTACATCCCTGGCTGCAGCGTGCCCCGATACTTGTCCACACCCAGCAATCGGGTGGCGCTGGTCGTCATCGCCTTGAGGATTTCCGGCGCCGGAATGCCCGCCTCCACCCACGGGTCGATGCCGGTCATGGCATCCTGGCCGCGGGTCATCCCGGCCAGCTGATTGGTGGCGTCGGTGCCGTACACCAGGATCACGCCCACCTTGTATGCCCGCGCCAGCCGGTCCACCCACTGGCGGTGATACTTGGTGGTGTCACCGTTGGCGAGATACTCCGTTCCCACCAGCACCACGCCGTTCTGTTTCGCGATCAGCAGGTCGGCATCGGTCATGTCGAACCCATGCTCGATCGACGCGACCCCGGCTTCCGCTGCATTGTGGGCCCCCGGCTCGGTCCACGCATGCGCCGCCAGCTTCACCCCGGCCCGTGCGGCCTCGTTCTTCAGGAAGACGATGTCGTCGGTGGAGTAGATGTACTGCTGGTCGTCCACCACGATCTTGATGACGGTGGCGCCGTAGTGCACGTTCTCGCGCACCGCCTTGACCATCTCGTCGCGCGTGTCGGCGAAGTAGTACTCCGGTTCGGCCAGCCCCGGCTTGTCCGGCTGCAAGTGGAACTGGCCACCGTAGGGCGCAATGATGCGCCCTGCCGTGATCATCGTGGGGCCGGGGATCAAGCCACGCTGGATCGCCTTCCGCACCTGCACGCAGGCAAAGCGGCCCTCGTTGCCGATATCTCGAACGCTGGTAAAGCCGGCCTCGAGCATCGTCTTCGCGTTGACCACACCCTGGATCGAGCGGTAGGCATCGGGATCCACCAGCGTCGTGAAGTAGTAGTTCCCGGCGTCGCGCTTCTCCTGCACGCCCATGCAGAGGTGCGTGTGGGCGTCGACGAGGCCCGGGGAGATGGTGGAGCGGGACAGGTCGATTACCGTGGCGCCCGACGGAATCTTCACGCTGCCACCGATCGCCGTGATCTTGCCGCCCTCGACCAGGATCACCTGGTGCTGTGCAATGGTGCCCGCGTCGGGATCCACCACGCGGCCCGCGCGAATCGCGGTGACCTGCGCCGCCACCAGCGTGGCATGCAGGGCGAGAGCCGGCAGGAGCAGGTGAACGGCACGGACGCGCATGGTCATCTCCATGGAGGGGGCTGGGGATGAAGGATAGCTGATGGCACACCGTGGGCGCCGTGAGGTTGTATCTTGATCCTGGCGCATCGTCGCGCCTGGTGCATCCCATGGGAGAGAATGATGACAGGGAACAGTGCAATCTTCGTGATGGGCCTGACGGTCCTGGCTGGCGGCACACCGGCCCCTTCCGGTAGCAAGCCGGAAGTGCAGGCCGTCCTGCGCAATACCAGCGGCGCCGAGGTGGGTAAGATCGAGGTGAAGCAGGAGACCTACCGAGTACGCATCAAGGTCAGCGTACACAGCCTCCCGCAAGGCAAGCACGGATTGCACGTCCACGCCAACGGCACGTGCGGCACCCCCACCGACTCCGCGGGACCGTTCGCGGGCGCCGGCCCGCACTTTGATCCGCTGCGCACGAACTTCCACGCCGGCCCCAACGGCATCGGCCACGCTGGCGATCTCGGCAACGTCACCGTGGGTCCGGATGGCACCGGAAAGCTCGAGCTTACCGACCGCCGGATCGACCTGGGGTCCGACAGCACCAGCATCATCGGCAAGGCCGTGGTGCTGCACGCCAACCCCGACAACATGGGCAACTCGCCGGCTAACGGTGGCTCGGGGGCACGACTTGCGTGCGCGGTGCTGGAGAAGGACTAGGCGTCGTATCAACCTGCAACCTTTTGCTCGCCGCTTACGTCTAGCCGCGCATGATACCAAACATCCTGTTGTCCGCGCTGCTGCTCGCCGCCCCGATACAATCGCCCGACAGCCTCGACGCCTTCATCCGGGCCCAGATGGCGATGCGGAAGATCCCCGGCCTCTCCCTCGCCATCGTCGACAAGGGAAGGATCGTCTATGCCAAGGGATACGGCGTCTCGGCACCAGGAGGGAAGGCCCCAGTCACCACCGATACGCGCTTTCTCGCCGGCTCGATCAGCAAGAGCGTGGCAGCGGTCGGCGCCCTCAAGCTGGTTGAAACGGGAACGCTGTCGCTCGACGGCAACGTCAACGACAAGCTCACTACCTGGAAGGTGCCCGACAACGGATTTACCGGCACGGAGGTGGTCACTCTTCGCCGCATCCTTAGTCATACCGCAGGCCTCACGGTGCACGGTTTCGGCGGCTACGAGGTGGGCACGCCGGTGCCGACGCTGACGCAGATCCTCGACGGCACCCCACCAGCGAACAGCGCGTCGGTGCGCGTCGATACCACGCCCGGCGCCCGGTGGCGGTACTCCGGCGGTGGCTACACCGTCATGCAACTCATGATGGATGACGTCACCGGCCAGCCCTTCGACCAGTGGATGGCAACCAACGTCATCGCCCCGTTCGGCATGACCCGCAGCACCTTTGCCCAGCCACCCTCGGCGGTCTTTGCATCATTCACCGCCGCGGGACAGTATGCCCCGGGAACGCCGGTGCCCGGGCGCTGGCACCTCTATCCTGAGATGGCCGCCGCAGGACTCTGGACCACCGCAACAGACCTGGCGCAGTTCATCATCGCCGTGCAGCAGTCGTATGCCGGCACCGCCAACCCGGTCATTTCCCAGGCGATGACGCGGGCCATGCTCACCAGCGTGCAGAACGACGACGGGCTCGGCGTTTTCCTCGATACGACCTCGGGCAGCCTGCTTTTCTTTCACGGTGGCCGCGACGACGGTTTCGACGCCTACATGGGCGGTTACGCCGAGACCGGTCAGGGCGTGGTGATCATGATCAACGCCAACGACAACTCCGGCATGGTGCGACGCATCTATGAATTCGTGGCGCGGGAGTACAACTGGCCCGGCAACGCGCCGCAATTCACCCTCGACCCCGTGCGGGTCCCGTCGGCGCGAGTGACGTCGTATGGCGGACGCTATGAAGCGGCGAACAACCGGATGATCACGCTGGTGCCACAGGGCACCAAGCTGGTATCGATGGCAGACGGCCTGCCCGACCGCGTGTTCATTCCCACCGGTGAATGGCAGGTCACGAGCGACGATCGGTCGCGCCGCTTCACCTTCCAGCGCGACGCCGCAGGAGCTATCACCGGCTACGCCAACACCTTGTCGGATGGACAGGATCGCATCGTGCCGCGGGTAAGCCCGCTGCTCAAGGACGCAAGGCCTGCGCGCGATCCCGATCCCGCGCGCACGGCGCGTATCGAGCCTGCGCTGCGAGCGCTGGGAGAGGGCGGCCAGGCGATCGAGCAGTCGCCGGTCATCACCGCCACCGCGAAGGCCGACTTCGGGGGACGCGCCCAGGACGTGCTGCAGGGATTCTCCAGCATCACTTACCTGCTGGCGGAGGATGTCACCGGTCGAGGCATCGAGCGGCATGGAGGTCAGGTGGCCACGGTGCTATGCTACCGGCTGAATGATTCCACGCACGGTGCCTTTGCCCTGGTATACCTCACCGCCGACGGCATGGTTACCGACTACGACGTGGTCAATGACTAGGCATCCAGACAAGAAACATTTCCGTAGATGATGCGCACAGCAATTCGGGCCATTGCGGCCGCCACCGTGCTCCTCGCCGCCTGTGGCGACGACGGCCAGAATGAGCCGGGTACCGCCACCTTCGCCGCCGAGATGACCGGCGCCTACACCGCTGCGCTCTCGGGTCAGGCGCAGTTCGGGGTCACGCTGGATAACGGATTCAACGCCGCCGGCCTGGCCCTGGTCCTGGGAGACAGCGGCGCGGCCCGCATCTTCCTGGTCTCATCTGCCACTCCGAGGCCCCTGGCCGGCACCTACGCCATCGTGGCGCCGGGCCTCCCCGCCACGTCGGACACGGTGTTCACCGGCACGCTTGGCTACGTGGTCAATGGAGCGCCGCAGGGTTTTGAGATCCGCGGCGGCACGATCACGCTCACCCGCAGCGCCCACAACGGTGTGGCCGGCAACTTCGAGTTGAGTGCCGTCCGCACCAGCCCCTGCTGCGATCCGTCGCCGGTGCAGGTGGTCATTGCCGGCACCTTCGACGCGGCACAGTTTCCCCAGGTATTCTGAGCCGATTGGTCGGCGACGAGGCGCGCACCGCGGAATCTCCGGTGCGCGCTTTTTTGTACCTGCTTGCGGCGAACCGATCGCCGAGCATACCGTGAACGTTCCTACACTACCAGGGAACGCCAATGCCACCAGATGACTGGAGGATCGAACGCGCAGGGCGAGCATGGCCGGCCGCCGAGGCCAGGTCACGCTGGGAACTCACGCCTGAGAAGTTCGAGATGTGGCAAGGGAAACTGTTCTGGGACGACGAGCAGCGCATCAACCTGCTTGGCCTCCTGCTCGAGAACCTGGGCGCCGACCAGGCGGTGCGCATGGGCGACCCTTCCGTCTGGCGTGACGCGGTTCGGGACCTGAAATAACGAGATTGCGAAATACCTTTTTTACGGCCATATTTATGGCATGAAGACAACCATGGAAATCCCCGACGACCTGTACCGGAAGCTGAAGGCGCGAAGTGCGGCGCAGGGAAAGACCGTGCGTGAGGTCGTGGTGAACCTCGTGCAGGATTGGCTCAAGGATTCAAGGAAGGGAGGAACAGGCACTATGGAACAGAGCGCAGCCGAAACACACGAAGAGGACAAGACCGCGGAGCTGCGGCGTTGGCTAGACATCGGCCTCGCCTACGACGACGAGGCGCCTCCTGGTCCATCGGCGATGGACTACATCAGGGAAGACCGGGACCGCCTGGACAAGTACCTCCCATGAATCGCGCGGTCGTCGACGCCAGCGTCTGGGTGTCTTCCGTCCATCGCGACAGCCCGCATCGAGCGGACAGTGCGGCGTGCCTGATCCGGCTCAGGGAACTCCAGTGGGAGGTGGTCGTCCCGGCAATCGCCCGGGTCGAGATCGCCTGTGGTCTGGCGCGACGCTGGCGCAACCCAGCCCGGGCGCGGCGCGTCAGCGAAACCCTGCTCCGGACGGCTGGCGCCACCGAGCAACCGCTCAATCGCGGCAGTATTGAGCGAGCGCTCCTCCTCGGCACCGAGCGCTTCCTGAGGAGCGGCGACGCGGTCTACGCCGCCGAAGCCGTGAGCTCCGGCATCCCCGTCATTTCCTGGGACGCCGAGCTCATCCAACGCGCAGGAGCCATGTCACCCGCGACATGGCTCCTCGCTCACTGCTGAATCGAGCGCGTCCAGCGCGATCAGCGCCGCCATGATCCGGTAAAGGTCGCCAGCTCCTCCCGAACCACGTCGAGCAAACTCGGCGGACCCGACGCGCGGAGCGTGTCGAGACGCGCCAATCGGTCCGCGCGCCGGCCGGCCAGGAACGCGCGCTCGCGGCGACATTGCGCCAGCGCCGCGTGGTGCGGCGTATCCTGCTTGCCAGTGGCGTCGAGCTGGCGGACCACGTCGGCCAGCAGCACTTCACGGCGCGCTTCGGCACCTTGAACAAGGTCGATCTCGGCGAGCGTGACAGGGGCACCAAAGAACCCGCCGAGAGACATGAGGCTTTCAAACACCGGGGACTCCATCCAGTAGAGATACCGGATGTACCCCTCAGTGGGTCGCCCGGTCCCGAGCGCCCCTTACGTTCAATCCTTCGTCGTTACCACCGGCTTCGGCCACACGTTGTCGCTGAAGTCACGATCGGGGAACCGCTGACCCGGATCCAGCACGATCTTTTCGATCTTCGCCCCGCCGAAGTCCAGGTTCGCCACGAACGTCCGGCTCCCGCTGAACCACACATCCACCGGCCAGGTCACCGTCGCGGTGCGTCCGTCGATCACCGCGTTCTTCATCTTGCTGGGCGCCGGCCCCGTCGCGGCGAACTCGACCCGCAACACCACCGGGGACGGCATCTCCCCCGCCTGTCGCACCGTGACCTGCGCCTTTCCGCCGGAGACGTTCGCCTTCACGATCGACTGGTCTACCGACTCCGTCGTGAAGAGCCAGTAGTACCAGAACCAGTCGAGGTTCTGCTTCAGTTCACGATTCATCGCGAACATGAAGTCCCACGGTGACGGGTGCTTGTAGCGCCACGTCTTCGCGTAGGCGTTCATGGCACGCTGCACCGCACTGTCACTCACGATGGCACCCAGCATCGACAGCATCATCGGGGCCTTCAAGTACGTCACGTACCCCGAGAAGGGACCGCCGTAGTTGTTGTCCCACATCATCGGCGCCTGGATTTCCATGCCGGCGGTCTGCCCGAACGACCCGCCGAGACTGTCAAGCAGCGTGGGCTTCCTGTTCCACGCATCTTCCGACAGGATGTTCATGTACTGGTTGAAGCCCTCGTCCATCCAGCCGTACCACGTCTCGTTCACGCCCACCATCATGGGCCACCACTGGTGCCCGATCTCGTGGTCGGTGACGCCGAAGCCCGGCCCGCTCATGGTGAGCATCGGGTATTCCATGCCGTTCTCGGGACCATCCACCTGGGTGAACTGCGGCCACATGTAGGGAAACCAGAGCGTGCTGTAGAACTGGAGCGCGTGGCGCGCCATGGCACCGGTGGCGCGATAGAGCGTGTCCTCGGGCAGGTAGAACAGGTGAACGGGAATCGGCCCGCGCGTGGGGATGGTGGCGCGGGTGGCGTCCCAGCGGTATTCCGCTGACGTCGCCCAGGCGAAGTCGTTCACCGAGTCGGCCACGAATTTCCAGATGAGCCGGTTACCCGCGGCGGTGGCCTTGCCCGAGCCCCGTTCGTCGGGGCCCACGATAGTGCGCTGGCTGTCGCTTTCGAGAACGTGCGACAGGCGTTCGCGCGCCGTGTCCGTCAGCACCTCTTGCGGGTTCTGCAGCACGCCGGAGGCGCCCACGAGGTAGCCCGACGGTACGTCGATGTTCACCTCGAAGCGGCCGTAGTTGTTGTAGAACTCGCTCCCGCCCAGGTGCGGGTCGCGGTCCCATCCTCGCAGGTCGTCGTACTTGGACACCTGTGGGTACCACTGCGCCAGCTGGAACACCCGGAGAGCGCGACGCCCGCCGCGGGCGGCGCCGCGGCCAACCGGAATGTCGGGAATGTCGCCCGCCCACTCGATCTCCACCGTTGAGGTGCCGTTCGCTGGGATCGGCTTGACCAGCGGGATAGCCAGCACGGTGCCCGTGGCCCAGGTTGCGGCCGGCTGCTTCGTGTCGATCTCGGTACCATCGACGACGACGCGATAGAGTGTCTGGCCGTTCGTCACCGATGGCGGCACCCGGCTCCGCGGGCTCATCGGGTCAAACCGGTTCTGGTAGAGGCGGATGACCAGTTGTCGGAGGGCCGAGTCGCTCGGGTTGTGGATGGTCACCACCTCCCGGCCAGTAATGCGGCCGGTCGTGGCATCGAGCCGGGCGTCGATCCTGTAGTCGGTGGCGAACTGCCAGTACTTCGCACCCGGGCGGCCGGTGGAGTCGCGAGTGCCGGCCTTGAGGCCGGCCTCGAAGCTCCGGGTAATCGGCACGGTGCGGCGGATGGCGCGGGGCGGCTCCTGCTGGGCAGCGAGCGGCACGGCGGCGAGGACAAGGAGGAGCAGGGATCTCATCAGTGGTGTCATCCTGAGCGGCATTGTCATCCTGAGCGAAGCGAAGGATCTACTGGAAATGGCGCCTGGACTGGGCCCGGCCCATAGACGGTAGCTGGTGTGCAGGAGTTTCGCCCCTCGACGTCATTGAATGCGGGACCGTGGCCGCGGACCCATCAATGCGATAACCGAACAAAACCATAGGAGATGCGTTTCGTGCGTGTCCGCTCCCAAGGGCTCATGCTCGCTGAGCCTGAGCCCTTGGGCGCGCCCCACCTTATCATCCGTTGCATGGCTGTCTCCGCCCCCACTACCCCGTTGCCGCAACGCGTCTTCCCGCCCCTGCCGGCGCGTGTCTTCGTGATGCTTGGCCTGTACCTCGCCACCTGCTGGGGCAGCATCATCCTGCTGGCGGCCGGCGCCTTTCCGGGCGTGACACTCGCGCTGGCGGCACTCGCGACCTTTACCACCGTGCCGCTGGCGCTCTTCCTCCTCCGCGGAGGATTCGGTCGCGCGCCGGGGCGCTTCTACCGGCTCGTCGTGCTGCGCCCCTTCTGGTATGTCCAGTTGATGCTGCCCTTCGTGGCCCTCGCAGGCGCCGTCGGCGTCGGCACCGGTTCGATCTTCGGTGCCGGACTCGCGGGCGGGCGCATCTTCGCCGGTACGGTCGCCGCACTGCTCGCTCTCTTCCTCCTTGCCGGCTACATCGGCTCACGCCGCCTGGTGGTGCGCGAGGTGACCGCGAGCATCGCAGGTCTCCCCGCCGGACTCGATGGCACCCGCATCGTGCAGCTCTCCGACCTGCACGTGGGGCCCCACCTGCCGCAGCGGACGCTCGATCGCATCGCCAACACGGTGCGCTCCCTCGAGCCCGAGCTCATCGCCGTCACCGGCGACCTGGTGGACGACCACCCGGAAGACACCGATCGCTACGCCGACGTGATCAACACCCTGTCGGCGCCCCTCGGCACGTTCGTGATTCCCGGCAACCACGACGTGTACGCCGGCTGGCAGAGAGTGGCGCGGCGCCTCAAGGAGCGCGGCGGCTCTCATGTGCTCGCCAACCAGTCGCGCACCGTTACACGCAATGGCGCCACGCTGGCCATCGCCGGCACCGGTGATCCCGCCGCTGGCCATGACGGGGCGAATGGCGGCGTCGATATCGAGGCGACGTTGTCTCAGGTGCCTGTCGGCGTTCCCGTCCTCGCCCTGGCGCACAACCCGGCGCTCTGGCCGGCGCTCGCCCAGCGCGGCGTGGCGCTCACTCTCTCCGGTCACACGCATTGGGGACAGTTGGCGCTGCCCCACTTCGGGTGGAGCGTGGCGTCACCTTTTCTGGCGCACGCCATGGGTGGCCACACGGCGGGGGGCTCACTGCTCTACATCAACCCCGGCACCGGCTACTGGGGCATTCCCTTCCGGCTTGGGGCCTGGGCGGAGATCACCCGGGTGACGCTGCGCGGCGCGCTGGTCACGCGCCTCGATATCGGCCCGGTGCGCGATGCCTGACGCATTCCGACCGGAACGCGGTGCCGCGCCGGGCGGCCATGGTCCGCCCACAGCTTTGGAGATGAGACTCGAGGCGTACGACCGGGACCGTCGCGCCCTGCTCGACGGCCAGACGGCGTAGATTGCATCAGCTTCTTCCACTGACCGGGACCATGGCCACCTTTCCCAGCACCCTCGCCTCCGCCCTCGCCGACCGTTACCGCATCGAGAGGGAACTGGGCCACGGCGGCATGGCCACCGTCTGGCTGGCGCACGACATCGCGAACGACCGCGAGGTCGCCCTCAAGGTCCTCAATCCCGAACTCTCGCGCACCGTGGGGGCCGATCGCTTCCGGCGCGAGATCCGCGTGGCGGGCAGCTTCGACCACCCGAACATCCTCACGGTGTTCGATTCGGGCGAAGCGGATGAGCACATCTGGTTCACCATGCCGCTGGTGCGAGGGGAGACGGTGGCCGACCTGCTCGCGCGCCGCGAACCGGTGCCGCTGGAGCGCGCCCTCGCCATCACCCGCGGGGTGGGTGCCGCGCTGGCGGTGGCGCACGAGCGAGGCGTGGTGCACCGCGACATCAAGCCGGACAACATCCTGCTCGAGGACGACCGGGTGCTGGTCGCCGATTTCGGCGTGGCCCGGGCGGTGAGCGAAATGAACGACAAGCTCACGGCCACCGGCATGGTGGTGGGCACGGTCACCTACATGAGCACCGAACAGGCGGCGGGCGAAAAGGAGATTGACGGGCGATCGGACCAGTACTCACTGGCCTGCGTGCTCTACGAAATGGTGTCGGGCGAACTCCCATTCAAGGGACCCACGCCCACCGCGGCAATGATGCGGCGCTTCGCCGGCCCGCCCAAGCGCCTGCGGCCGTTCACCGACATTCCCGAGGTGGTGGAGAACGCAATGTTCCGGGCACTCGAGCGCGAGCCCGCGGCGCGCTACGCCACCGTCACCGAGTTCATCGACGCGCTCGACGGCAAGGCAGCGACGCCACCACCAGCCCCGGCGCTGCCCCCGGAACCCGCCAAGCCGGCCAGCGCGAAGAGCGGCTGCCTCGGTGTACTCGCGGGCTGGATAGTTCTGGGGACGCTCGTCCGTCACCTGGCCTGAGTGTCGAGGCCGACCCCGGTCGGGCTGTCCGCTACTTCGGCTTCGCCAGCAGCGCCAGCGCCGCCACCACATCCGCCCTGGTCCCAATCGTGATCGCCGGGAGGTCCACGAAGAAGTCGGCGTTGTGGTTGGCATAGGGAAACGGCCTCCCCGCCTTCTGCGCCGCCACAAACTTGTCCGTCGGTGCCACACCGATCAGCAGGAACACATACGGCGTCCCGATCGGCTCGTACAACACCTGGAAATCCTCTGACCCCATCACCGTCGGGAAGTTGTTGATCACCCGGCCCGGGCCGAGCAGTTCGGTGAGCGCCGGGTTGACCTTGGCGACCAGCGCCGAATCGTTGACCAGCGGCCCGGCAGTGGCCTTCATGGTACGAATCGGCATCCGGTCGGGCGGCACGCCGGCGGCGATCGCCACGCCACTGTCGATCTGGTCGATGCGCTTGATGAGCAACGCGCGCACCTCCGGGTACAGCCATCGCAAGTTGAGCAGCAACGTCGCGGTCCGGGGAATGACATTGTTGTCGCGACCGGCCTGGATCGAACCAACGGTGAGCACGGCGGCCGACTGTGGGTCGGTGTTGCGACTGATGATGGTCTGGTAGGCCAGGACTGCCTGGGCCGCCATCACCACCGGATCGATGGTCATCTGCGGCGTGGAGCCATGGCCGCCAATGCCGGTAAAGGTGATGTCGAGCTGGTCCGTCCCCGCCATGCGAACGCCGGCGCTGTTGGAGACGTAGCCGATCGGTCCCGGCACCGCGTGGCTGCTCAGTGCGAAGTCGGGCTTGGGAAAGCCGCGATCCCACACGCCGTCCTTCACCATCGCCTCGGCTCCCAGTCCCACTTCCTCGGCGGGCTGCGCGTACACCACCAGCGTGCCCGACCAGCTCGACTTGAGGGTCATCATCGCCTTCGCGAGGCCGAGCAGCCAGGTGACATGCGCGTCATGCCCGCACGCATGCATGGCGGCAACCTCGCTGCCGTCGGCCAGCCGCTGGGGCCCGGCCGCCGCCCAGGCCAGTCCAGTCGTCTCGGTGACACCGCCGTTGGCGTCCATGTCGGCGCGAAACCAAAGGGTCGGGCCGGGACCGTTCTTGAGCACACCCACCACGCCGGTCTTTCCAATGCCGGTCGTGACTGCGTAGCCCAGCGCCGTCAGTTCCTTCGCGACGATCGCCGCCGTTCGCGTCTCGGTGAAGGCGATCTCCGGGTGCTGGTGCAGGTCCTTGAAGATCGCGAGCAGACGCGCGCTGTCGGCGTCGATCGCGGCGTTGACCTGTGCGATGATGGCCGGCGACAGGATGCCCGCCGCCGCGGGTGCCGGCTTCTTCTGCGCACTCGCGGAACTGGCGAGGCCCAGCGCAGCAAGCATCGCAACAAACATCGATGACGTCTTCATGATCTCCCTTGTTGGACGGCCATCACGGATCGGTGCCGTTGGCCTCATAGTACTTCACCACCGCCGCGCGAGCTCCAGCGCGGGTATAGACATCCGGCGTCCGGCTGCGGATGGCCTCCACGATGACCACCGCGACCTCCTCGGCGGACTGGGAGTTGGGCAGCGTGCGCGAGTCGGGCCCGCCGTGCACCGCCCTGATGCCGAATTCCGTCCGCACCACCCCGGGCGACACCAGGGTGAACTGGATACCCGGATCACTCTCCGCAAACTCCGCCCGGAACGAGGCGGTCAGCGCATTCAGGAAGTGCTTGGCCCCGGTATAGGCGGAGCGGAAGGGGATGTAGGGCACGCGGCCGAGCATCGAGGAAATGTTCACCACCTGGCCCGCCCCGCGCTCGCGGAAATGGGGCAGCACCTCCTGCGTACCGTACAGCGCCGACTTGATGTTGACGCGCACCATGTCGTCGATGTCGTCGTCCGTCAGCTCCGACGGCAGGCGGGTGATGCCCTGCCCCACGTTGTTGATCCACACGTCGATGTGCCCGAAGCGAGCGAGCACCTCGCGCACCACGCGGCGCACGTCGGCGCGGATGGTGGCGTCGGCAACAATGGTCATGGCGCCGGGGCCGCAAGGCTGCGCCGCCGCCAGGAGGGGTCCTGCGCTGCGGGCCACGAGGGCCACGTGCGCCCCCTCGCCGGAAAGTTGCCGGGCCAGCGCCGCCCCAATGCCGGCACTGGCCCCCGTGATGACGACCACCGCGTCCTTCATCTGCAGCTCCGATCCAGTGTGCGTCAAAAGCTAGCCGCACCGATGGGTCGCGATAGCCGCCATCACGTCACGATTCAGTCGAGCCGGCGCAGGGCGTGGGTGACGGCCCAGAACCCGACCGCGGCACCCTGTACCGTTCCCGCTTCGGTCGCGAGCCGGAAATGGTACCCCGCGTAGATCCTGCTGTCGGCGTTCTCCCACGCGGCATCCCACGGCGACCGGAAGCGCCGGGTCACGCCGGGAAGCGAGGAGCTCGTGGTCTCGAACGGTCCAGTGTCGCCGCGGAAATAGAAGCAGAGCACCGCCGCGGCCGCCCCGCCCGCCGTGCCATGACCCGAAGGATAGTCCGGAATGGGAGGTGTCGGGAATGCGAAGACGCTCCACGATGGACTGGCGTCGGTCGCCGGGTTCCCGTCATCGATCTGCGTGGCCGTGAAGGGGCGCCAGAAGTTGTAGTAGTACTTGCTGTCGAAGGTGGCGATGTACGCGTCTGCCTCGGCGAGGCCTGTCAGCGCAAAGAGCCGAGCCGCGCGCCATGCACCAAGCCCGTGGCGCTCCGCCAGCGTCCGGGCGATGCGATTCCAGCCGAGGGGGCTGTTCTCCAGCCAGAAGAGGGCGATCTCCGACTGGTCGGCGGTGCGTTCCGACACCGTGCCGCCGAGCCCCACGACCTCGTTGTAGTCCCTGGTATAGCGCGCGGTCCTCACTGCATCGGTATTACTGCGACGACCGTACGGTGAGGGCACCCGGAACTGCGCGCCGGAGCGCATGACGAAGGGACGCACCTTGCCCCAGGCCGGCACCGCGGCGAACCCATTGAAGGGTGGGCCGTCGAAGGGGGGCGTCGCGCGATAGTCCCCCGGCTGGGTACCGAAGGCATAGGGCACCTGGGCCTGGGCGCTGCCGTCATCGATGCGGGTGGCGAGCATTGCGCCCGCCGCGGCCTTGCCGATGGCCACGCCGGCATCGCGCGCTGCCGCGTCGGAAATGGCGGCCAGGTTGGCAGCGAGCGCCACCTCGAGTTCAGAGAACGGCGGCAGCACGGCGACGAGCACGTCATGCGCCGCCTGCGCTGCGGCCGCCGCGGCTGACGCACTGGATGCGCCGGGTCCCGTGTGCGCATAGCGCGCGTATCGCGGGCGAATCGTGTTGAGCGCATCGTGCATGGCGGTGTTGGCCAGCGCGTACACGACAGCTTCCACGAAGGGCGGCAGGGCGTCGGGCCCGGCACCAACATTGGCCACCGCCCGGGTGGCCAGGTCGTTCCACTGGAAAACGACCTCGCGGGTGCCTGCCCCCTCGCTGCGGAGGGCCGCGCCGTCAGCGACGGCATCATCCACCTGGTCCAGGGCGCCGGGTGCAATGTCGGGACGCATTGGCGTCTCCTCGTCGGCGGTTGAGTTTGGTGACGACGGCTCGGGCGCAGCGCAGGCGAGCCCGAGACCGAGCATGGCCAGCAGGCCGACTTGTGGGATGGTTCGCATGATGTCCTCCGAAGTGTGGTCTGGGTCCGACGGCCGAGCGCCGTCAGCCGGTTGCACATTCCACCACCCCCGTTGGCTGGGCGTTCGCTGACCGTGAACTGTGGTTGGCGGGTGGCCGATGGGGTCGTAAGTTGAGTCACCCCATCACCCTCAATGGCGTGCTGAAACTGACCCTGTTTGGTGCCCCGGCCATAGAGATGGAAGGACCCGGGAGCACTGGACTCCTGACCCAGCCCCAGCGACTGGCCCTCCTGGCGTTGCTGGCGGTACCGGTGCCGGGTCGCTGGGTCCGCCGGGATTCCCTTCTGGTGTACCTCTGGCCCGACCGCGATACCGGACGTGCGCGCGCCGCACTCCGCGGGGCGCTGCACGGCATTCGCCGCGCACTGGGCGACGTGCTTCGCGTGCGGGGCGACGACGAGGTCTCGCTCGATCCGGGGCGCATGCACACCGACGTGGCGGAGTTCGAGGCGATCGCCACGATGGACCCGGAGCGGGCCCTGCGGCTCTACGCGGGCGACCTGCTCGCGGGCTTTCATGCGACGACAGGTGCGGAGTTCGAGGAATGGCTCACCGCGGAGCGGCTGCGCCTCAGGCGGCTCGCGGCCCGTACCGCCGCCCGTCTGGCGCAACAGAACGAAGCGGCCGGCGATCTCGCCACCGCCGCGGACTACGCCCGCCGCGCCATCCACCTCGACCCGTTCGACGAACAGGCACACCGGCGCCTCATGGCGCTGCTCGATCGCGCCGGTGACACGGGCGGCGCACTCGACGCATTTGATCAGCTCACGCGAATGCTGGGGCAAGAATTCCAGGCGATGCCCGCGGCCGAGACGATCGCGCTCGCGTCGCGGCTGCGGGAGCGCCGGCCGAAGGAACCCGTGGTGCGGATCGAGTCAGTGGCGGTGTTGCCGTGGAACCCTCGCAGCGTGGAGCCGGACGGGGATGAACTGTGCGATGGCCTCACGGCGTCGCTTACGAGCGCGCTCGCGAGGATCCCGCGATTGCACGTGCCGGCATGCGGTGTGGTGCGGCGGTACCGCGGCGCCGAGGTCGACCCCGTTGCCGTGGGGCGCGAGCTCGGTGTCGACGCGGTGCTGATGGGACAACTCGCGAGCGCCGGCGTTGCCTATCGGGTGCAGTTCGAGCTCGTTCGCGTCGCCGATGGCCGCCTGCTGCTGGGCGATGCGCGCGCCACGCGGCTGGAGCGGCTTGCTGCCATCCCCGCCGAGATCGCCACGGCCGTCGGGCGCTCCCTCGATGTTCCCGCGGACGAGCTGGAGCGACTCGATGGCGCCGGTTCCGCGCAGAGCGGCGCGGCGTGGGTGGACTATGTGCGGGGGCAGTACCTCTTCCTTCGGGCCGCGGCGAGTGGCGACCCGGGCGAACTCAACCGCTCACGTGAACTGTTCGAGCGCGCCCTGGAGCAGGATCCCGCCTGTGCCCCGGCCGTCGCGGGACTCTCGAACTACTACGCCGTGGGCGCCGCGCGAAACCTGCTCCAGCCATTCGCCGAGAATTTCGGCCGCACCATCGAACTCAGCCGGCAGGCCACGGCACTCGACCCCACTCTTGCCATACCGCACGTGCACTTCGGGGTGAAGGCGATGTACCTCGACGGCGAATGGGAGGCTGCCGGCATCTCGTTCCGCCGGGCCGTCGAGGTGGAGCCGACCTACGCCGAGGGGCACCGCTTCCTGGCCATCTGG
>JANNSD010000061.1:0-2553 GCA_031402225.1 Gemmatimonadota bacterium
GGCGTGACCGAGCAGGAGGTCGAGTTCGGCGCGGGAGAAGCTGCCGTGCTCGGCAGTACCCTGGAGTTCCACGAAGCGATTGGGCTCCAGCAGCACCACGTTGGCATCGACGCCGGCGTCGCGGTCCTCCAGGTAGGCGAGATCGAGGCGCGGCTCGCCTTCGCAGATGCCGACCGAGACCGCGGCGACCAGCGTGCCAAACGGCGAGGTGATGCCCTGACGCGCGGCGAGCCAGGCGCGGGCGTCGGCGAGGGCGACGCAGCCGCCGGTGATGCTCGCGGTACGAGTGCCGCCGTCAGCCTGGAGCACGTCGCAGTCGACCTTGATGGTGAACTCGCCGAAAGCGAAGGTGCCCATCGCCGCGCGGAGGGAGCGTCCGATGAGACGCTGGATTTCCTGCGTCCGTCCGCCGGGCCCCTGGCGCTCGCGACTGGTGCGCTCGACGGTGGCGCGAGGGAGCATGGAGTACTCGGCGGTGACCCAGCCCTCGCCGGAGCCGCGCTTGTGGGGCGGTGCGCCGGTTTCGACCGACGCGGTACAGTGCACCAGGGTGCCGCCCATGCGAATGAGGCAGGAGCCCTCGGCGTAGGGATTGGCCCCGCGCTCGAGGGCGACGGGACGCAGCTGATCATTTGACCGACCATCAGGACGAGGCACGCACACGCTCCAGCAGTTGAGTGGTTGAGAAGCCAGGGATGATCGGGACGCGGACGACGCGACCACCGCGCGCCTCGACGAGGTCGGCGCCGACGATATGCTCGCGGGGATAGTCCGCCCCCTTCACGAGAATATCGGGTGCGACCTCGACGATGAGGTCGTGCGGCGTGTCCTCGTCGAACAGCACCACCACGTCCACCGCGGCGAGGCCGGCGAGCACGCGAGCGCGGGCGTCCTGGTGGTTGACGGGACGATCGCTTCCCTTCCCCAGCCGGCGGACGGAGGCATCGGTATTGAGGCCCACGATGAGCGCGTCGCCGAGGGCGCGTGCGGTCTCGAGCAGGGTGACGTGGCCGGGGTGCAGCAGGTCGAAGACACCGTTAGTGAAGACGATCGTGCCGGACTGCGCCTCGCGCCACGCGCGCGCCTCGGCACGGGTCAGCTGTTTTACGGCCGTATCCATCGCGATTCCCGGCGCGTACCGGGCGAGGTCAGATGCCCTCTTCGGCCCGCGCCGTCAGGGGGAAGGTGTGCTTGAGCAACGGCAGGTCTACGCTGTCGGCGTACTCGGTGACGATGAGGATCTTCCGCGGGCGTCCGCCGCGCGAGATGTTGAACTTGAACTTCACGTCGGGATAGATCTCGTCGGCGCTCTCATTGAGGCGGCGGCGGATGACGTCGTCAGCCAGGCTCGGTGCGAGCCGAGCTTGCGACTTCATGGCGTCCTGGAGCTGGTAATACCTCCAGTACACCTGGCCCACGTGATAGCCGTAGTAGAGCATGGCTGCGAAAATCAGCAGCGAGAGGAGGCACCCGAGTGTGCCGGCACCACGACGGTTCCCTGGCTTCACCATTGCGACTGCGCTCCCTCGACGATATTCACCGTGAGTCGGTCCAACGCCCGGGCGCGTCCCGCCAGCTCATTCCCCGGATCATAGTCGCCCTCCGTCGTGAGTCCCTGTCGCTGCCAGAGGGGCTTCTCCGTGCGCTGGTTGATGATCTCGACGTTGACTGTCAGCTGGACCAGGCGCCGCGTGACGGTGACCTGCCGCTGCGCCGGATCGTTGGAACCCTGAAAGGCGACCGGCAGATCGGGTTCGTACCGCGTGATCGTGCCGCGGACCACGGCATCGGCCTGCGACTCCGAGGCTTCGAGCAGGCCGAGCCGGTTGGTGACGGCCTCACGCACGGCCTCGTACACCTGGTTCTGCAAGGCCGGCTCGGAGGTCAGGTTGTCGAACGGAATGATCGCCACCGTCTTGATTCCCGGGGGCAGCCCGCCTCCGGCAAAGCCGTAACACCCCACCAGGGCTGCAAGGCTAAGACTCGCCGCGAACCCACGTATCGGGCTTGAAGGTCGCAGGAGTGGTGCTTTCCGTGAAAGTGAGATCGAGCCGGGCGGAGGTGCCCGGAACGATCAGTTGTGCCTTGAGCGGCGTGCCATCGGGGCCGAAGGTGGTTTCGCTCCGTCCCAGCACCGCGCCGTCCTTCCGCACCAGGGCCACCAGGCTCGGGGTGGCGCCGCCGGTGCGCACGTACTCCACCGTGTCTGATTCCGTCGCGTACGACCACGCCGTCACATCGCCCGACTGGGAGGCCGCCAGGGTTGCGCCTTCGGGCGGCGGCCTGGTAAACCCGAGCATGCTCCACATCAGCCGAAAATCGGGAACAATGCGCTCGATGGCATCGGGTCCGCGGATCCACTCGGTCGAATCGCCGACCACCATGGCGGCACCCTTGCCCAGGCCGAATGGGCCCTGCATATCGAGCCGCAGCGAATCAGGTTTCGCGATGCGGGTGGCACCGCGCCCGCCCACTTTGCCCTTCGAGTCCTTGAACTTGAACTTGAACTTGAGGTGGCGGTTGCCGTCGGGCGCATTCACTGCCACAAAGGCC
>JANNSD010000062.1:0-17635 GCA_031402225.1 Gemmatimonadota bacterium
CGTTGAGCTTGCCGCTGAGAATGCGCCACCACGTCTCGGGTGTCACCAGGGCCGGTGCGAACCGCCTGAGGTAGAATGTCGGCGTCGGGTGGGCCCATGGATCGATCTGGAAGAGGCCCACGACCCTCTCTGTCGCGAGCGCCGCCCGGAACGCATTGTCCGACGCCGAGCAGAGCCCGCCGGCAACACACGTCGGCGATCCACTCGCCTTCGCCAGTACCTCGATCGCCGCCAGGACTGCCTGGGCAATGTCGTTGTCGGCTCCGGAGCTCAAAGCAAGCGACGGGCTGTCGCCGAGGCCGGGAAGGTCGAAACGCAGCGTGCAGACACCTTGATCGGCCAATCGTCGGGCGAGACGCACATGAAGCCGGGCCGGGCCGACATGGTGAAGCAGACCGGCGTTGATGAGCAGGAACGCGGCGGCCCCCGGCTGGCCCGCCGCCGGTTTCGTCAGGACTCCGGTAAGGGAATTCTCCGGGCCGAAGGTGAGCACGCGCTCCTGCCACGTCATGCTGCCTGCTCCAGGAACTCGGCGATCTGCGTCACGCCGCCTGCGGGCACGATCAGCGATCCCTGGCGCAGGAGATCCACCGCATCGAGCTGGTCGTCGCCCCCGAAGGACCGCACCTGCACGCCGCTACCTCGCGCCGGCTCACGTACCTGCGCACCGATGTCTTGAATCAGGGCCTCCGGCCAGGGATACCCGTGCACCCAGAGGTCTTCACGCCCGCCCGACCTGGTCACGCCCTCGGCCCGCAATAGCTCGGCATACCTCACCCCATCGAGCACCGGGTCACACAGCACGACCGCGCGACAGGACAGCCGCGGGGCCGATCGGAGTGCCAGCCACGCGCCAAGGCGATGGCCGATGATCGCCACCCTTGGTGCTTCGGACATCGCCAGAAGCTCCTCGGCGGCCACCCCTACTCCCTCCTCAAGGCAAGCCAGATCCAGCTCGTTCATTTCCCCGGCGGAATCGCCGGTGCCCTCGTGATCGTAGCGGAACACCGGAAAGCCCTTCAGCGCGAGTTGCTCCGCCATTCTCACGAATGCGCGATGGCTCCGCATGTACTCGTGCCCGAACCCAGGGCAAATGAGCACGCCCGCCGGGCGCACTGGCCGGGCGAGCGGCGGGTGGTACACACCGTAGAGTTGCCGGTTGGAAGAGCCGAAATAGACTGCGGGCATGCGGCGGGTCAGTTCTCCACGGCAGCCGCCTCGGCGGCCAGGTGTTCCAGCGTCTCTCGCACCACCTTCCACACCTGCAACTTCGGCCCCCCCCGCTCCTCGAGCTTGGCCAGCATCCGCATAGCGCCAAGTGAATGCCCGCCCAGGTCGAAAAAGTTGTCGTCGAGCCCCGGGTGCACATCGCCGATCACTTCACGCCACAAGTCCGCGATGAGCAGTTCCATCGGTTGCCGAGGCGCGCGGTGCGTCCGCGCAGGCTGGGTGCCCACGAAGGGGTCTGGTAGTGCCCGACGATCCACCTTGCCGCTCGGCGAGAGCGGCAGCTGGTCGAGCATCACGACCTGGGAAGGAATCATGTATTCTGGCAGTGCCTGCCGCACGAAGCGCCTAACGTCGGTCGGCGTCATCGACTTGCCGTCCCGCGGAACAAGATACGCGATGAGGGTCGCCTGCCCGGTAGGGTCGGGCCGAACCGTGACTGCGGCAGCCTGAAGGTCCGGATGCGCCGACAGTGCCGCCTCCACTTCCCCCAACTCCACGCGGAACCCCCGGATCTTCACCTGGTCGTCCCGCCGTCCAAGATGTTCGAGCTGCCCATTCGCGCGCCAGCGGCCCAGGTCGCCCGTTCGATAGACGATCGCACCGGTCCGGCTCACGGGATCGGGAACGAAGCGCTCCGCCGTCAGGTCGGCACGACCGCGGTAGCCTCGCGCCACACCCTTTCCACCGATCAGGATCTCGCCTGGCACCCCGACCGGCGTCGGCTCACCGTGCTCGTCGACCACGTGAATCGTCGTGTTGGCGATCGGGCGGCCAATGGACACGTATGCGTCGCCCTCCCGTACCCGGTGCAGGCTGCTCCAGATGGTCGTCTCGGTTGGGCCGTACACATTCCAGAGCTCGCCCACCCGGCCCACCAGCGCCCGTGCCAAGTCTGGAGCCAGCGCCTCGCCGCCCACGAGCGCCCGCAACGTTGGCGTTCCCGTCCACCCGCCATCGAGGAGCAGTCGCCAGGTGGCTGGAGTGGCCTGCATTGCGCTGATGCGGCGCTCTTCGAGCGCGCGCACCAGCACCCGACCATCGCGAACTGAATCACGATCCGCCAGCACGATTGTCGCCCCGGTGACCAGCGGCAAGAACAGCTCCAGCCCGGCGATGTCGAACGTCACCGTCGTGAGCGCGAGCAACCGGTCGCCGGCCGACAATCCCGGCTCCGCCGCCATGCTGCCAAGGAAGTTGGCCAGTGCCCCGTGGGTCACCTCGACACCCTTCGGCTGGCCGGTGGAACCCGAGGTGAAGATCACGTAGGCCAGATCGTCGCCCTGCACGTCGGACGGCGAAGGACCTCCCCCCTTCGTGCTGTCGTCCCCGGTCAGCTCCGCGATGTCGAGCAGCCAACGCTCTCCTCCCGACAGCGGCGCGCCAAGGGCGCCACTGGAGACAATGCCGCGGGCGAGCCCAGCCTCGAGCATGTATCGAATGCGCGCCTCGGGCAGTGATGCGTCGAGCGGCAGGTACGCCGCCCTGCTGCGAAGCACTCCGAGCAGCACGGCAGGAAGCCAGGCGTCGCGATCGAGCAGCACTGCCACAACGTCGCCCGGACCAACGCCGCGTTTCTGCAACGCGCGGGCCACCACGCCTGCGCGGCGCTCCAGCTCCGAGAACGTGATGCTTGCCCCGCCCGCGAGTTCCTCGACCGCGATCGCGTCCGGCCGCTCGGCCGCCTTGGCGGCGACCGCAGCCGGCAGCATCGCCGGAGCCGGAATGTGGGTGCTGGATTTCGCCCACACCTCGGCAACGCGCGCGCGCTCAGCCGGGTCGAGCAGCGCCAGCCGGTCCACCGGCGTGCGCGGTGCC
This sequence comes from Gemmatimonadota bacterium, assembly GCA_031402225.1. GTDB lineage: Bacteria > Gemmatimonadota > Gemmatimonadetes > Gemmatimonadales > GWC2-71-9 > JAGGAG01. Next base: position 3,046 of record JANNSD010000062.1, read on the forward strand.
GCCGCCGCGCTCCGCAACAGCCGCCGGAACTGAAGTCCCATCCCCTCCGCGCTTGCCCGGTCGAACAGCGCGCCGTCGTACTCGATATGCATCGCGACGCCCTTGTCGCCCTGCAGCAGGTTGAACCACTGGTCGACGCGCGAACCGCCGCTGTCCACCGGCAGGCGCTCGGCAGACAACCCATCCAGCCGGAATCCGGTCTCCGGGTCGTCAGCCAGCGAGAACATCACCTGGAACAGGGGATTGTGCGCCAGGCTCCGGGTCGGGTGTACCGCATCGACCACATGGTCGAACGGCACATTCCGGTGTGTCAGCGCCTCCTCGGCTGTCTGGCGGACCGCCTGCACCAGCTCGAGGAATGGCCGGTCCAGCGACACGGCCGTTCGATACACCAGCACGTTCGCATAGAACCCGATGGCGACATCGGTGCCCTCGGCGTCGCGGTTCGCCACCGGCACGCCGATCGCGATGTCGGTCTGCCGTGAGAGCCGCGCAAGCAGCGCCACATAGCCAGCGAGCAGGATCGTGAAGCGAGTGGTCCGCTCGGACCGCGCGAGCGCATCGACGGCCGCCACCTCATCCGGGGGCATCCGCACCAGCACATGGCCGCCAAGGAACGCCTGGACCGCCGGGCGTGGGCGGTCTGTCGGCAGGGTGAGCGGCAGGTCCAGCCCGCGCAGGCGTTCGCGCCAGTACCCCAGCGACCCGCTGGCCTCTGTCTCCGGCGTTTGGTCCCGCTGCCAGAGCGTGAAATCCGGATACTGGACCTCGACATCCGCCAGCCCGTGAGGCTCGCCGCGCAGCAGCGGGCCATAGGCACGCGCGATCTCGCCGGTCAGCAGGTCGAGCGAAACGCCGTCACAGATCGAGTGATGCGCGCCCAGCAGGAAGACGTGGTCCTCGGGACCGACCTCGAGCAGTGCGGCGCGCACCAGCGGCCCCTGCTGCAGGTCGTATGGCGCGCCACTTACGCCGTTCATCCACGCAGTGATGTCGTCCGCGTCGTCGTTGGTCGAGCGGATATCGGCCAGCCGGTCCCTCCGAAGCAGCCAGGAAGTAACCGGGTGTACCACTTGGCGCGAGACGCCACCCGGCGCCTCGAGTGTCGTCCGCAATGCTTCGTGTCGCTCGAGGAGCAGGTCGAGTACGGCTTGCAGGGCAGACCGATCCAGGCGTCCGCGCAACCGGAAGGCGACACCCTCGTTGTAGGCGGGGAGCCCGGGATTCGCCCCGTCGAGGAATAACAGCCGTTCCTGGGCCGAAGAGGCGGGGAACGCATAGAGCTCCGACTGCCCGGTCACGAAGCGGTGGACCTCTCGCGCTGCGGGGCCGGCTCGGTCACCCGGAACGCATCCCGGTTCCGGCGCGGTATGCGCACCACCGGCGCGGCGGCAGGTCCGCCTGCGGCGGCGTCGAGATGCCCGGCCAGGCCTGCCAACGTGCTGAACTTGAAGATGTCGTTCACCGCGATGCTCCGGTCAGGCAGCGCCTCCCGCAGCTTTCGCTGCAACTTGACGGCGGTGAGCGAGTGACCCCCAAGCTGGAAGAAATCATCGGTGCGGGCCACCTGCGCCACACCGAGCAGCCTCTTCCAATGCTCCGCCAGCAGCTTCTCGGTGGCCGTGCTGGGGCCGTCAACATCCACTGCTCCCGCAGCCGACTCTGTCGTCGGGGGTTCCACGGGATCACCGGTGGGGGTATCCAGCTCCCGGAGAATGGCCTCGAGCGGTCGCGGTGTCACCACCAGATGTGCGGGCGTGAGGTGGGTCAGTACCTGATCGATGACTGACATCCCCTCGGCGGTGCGGATTCCATTCGCCAGGTTTGCCGCGAAGCTCGTGTTGGCCACCCCGCGAGTCGCCTCGGATACGTCCAGCCGGATAGTCTTGCTCCCCGCGCTGGCCTGGGCCCCCAGCTGGTCCGTGCTCACGCGCGCCATCACGAAGTCATTGATGTCCACGAGCACGTTGCCCGCCGCATCGGCGATCGTCACGTCGAAGGTCACGAAGTCCCCGAATGACTCCTCGTCGACCCGAAGCCGTACGTGGCTCACGAGCGACTGTCCGAGCGGCTCGTGCGCGCGGAGCGTGCCGTACGAGAGCGGCACATAGAAGTCCTTCGCCTCGTCGTAGCCCGGGATCAGCGCCTGGACCGTCCCCGTCGCCATGTCCAGGAGCGCCGGGTGCAGGGGATGCGCCTGAAGGACGCCGCTGAAACGGGCGGGCAGCTCAAGGGTGACCAGCGCCTCACCGTCGCCATAGTCTATCTGCCGCAGATTGTCCCATTGAGGACCGAAGTCGAGGTGCGGCGTCTGGTGCTGCTGTTCGAATGTCTGTGCGCGTACCGTGCATCGGCGCCGGATCGCGGCCACGTCCAGCGGTCCCGGTCGGGTGCCGGCGCTGGCCGCCGCGATGCCGCTGGCGTGCTCGATCCACTCCGGCGAGTCCGGGGTGCCCCGGCTGCAGATCGAGAACCGCATCTCCTTGCCACGTCCGGTCAGGCGCACGCAGAGGTCCCGCTCTTCGGATCCGTTGACGAAGCAGGGTGCCAGGAACGCGACGTCGCTCAGCGTGACCTGCCTGGCGCCTCGCGCGGCGACGGCGGCCCGTGCCAGTTCGATGTACCCGGTGCCCGGGATCAGCGCCGCGCCGCCGCGTAGCCGATGCTCGGCGAGGAACCAGTTGCGCTGGACGGATACGGTGGTGCGATAGAGCTGTTCATCCGCCGTGTCGCGTACGCGCCGGCCGACGAGTGGGTCGTCCACCGCCGGCTCGGTGCCGCTCATTGCCGCACCGAGCTCGGCCGCCATGCCGACTTCCTGCCATGCGTCCCAGCCAAGCGAGAGCGCCAGGGTGCCGTCGCGCGCCCGGCGCGCGGCCGCGTAGGCATCGAGAAAGGCGTTGGCCGCGGCGTAGTCCACTTGCCCGGCGAACCCAGCGATCGCGCTGGTCGACGAGAACAGCACCAGAAGATCGAGTGTCATGCCCTGCGTTGCGGCGTCCAGGCTCAACGTCCCCTCGACTTTTGGCGCCAGCACTGCGGCAGCGGCTGATTCACTCTTGATCTGCACTATGCCGTCATCGAGCACGCCGGCGGTGTGGAACACCCCGTGGAGCTCTCCGAAGCGAGCAACGGCCCCTGCCACGATCTCGGTCATCCGCTCCCGGTCGGTGACGTCGCCACGGGCCACCAGCACCTCGCCGCCCAAACCCTCAATCCGCTGTACTGCCTGGCGTCGTTGCTCCGTGCGCAGTCCCGACCGGCTGACCAGTACCAGGCGCGCTTGTACGGTCTTCGCCAGATGCTCGGCCAGCGCGAGGCCGATGCCACCCAGGCCACCGGTGACCAGGTACACGCCGTTACGCCGAAGCATCGATCGCGATTCGGGTGAGCGCAGTGATGCCGGTTCCCAGCCCTGCACCCATCGATCGGCGCCCCGCCACGCGACTACGGTGGCATCGGGCTCCGCGGTGAGCTCCGCCACGAGTTGATCGATGAGTCGCCTGCGTTGCCAGCTCGCCGCCGTTGGCACCACGACATCCACCGCCCGGGTACGGAGCAGGGTGATTTCGCGTGGCAAGACGCGCAGCGCGCCGAGCATCGTCGCCTTGACGGGCTCGAGCCGCGGTTCCCCAGCCACCTCCAGCATGCCGCTCGAGAGCACGCTGAGTGTCACCGGCGTCGCCAGGTCGCGTTCGCCCAGGGCCTGACCCAGGGCCAACAGGCTGAAGAAACCCCGCCTGGTCTCGTCGCGCGCTGCCGCCGGATCGAAGGGGTTCGGCGATTCGTCCAGCGCCAGTGCGTGGATGACGGCGCCCGGAAGGCCGCCATCTGCGCGCAGCACGTCCAGCAGGGTGCGCCAGTCATCCACCGCATCCGGTTGCAAAACGAATCCGTCTCCCCGCTTTGCGAACCTGGAGCCGCCTTCGACAAGCACCACGTCGTACCCGGCGTCGCGCAACCGCGGTGCGAGCTCCCGGGTCACGCCGCCCTGATCCACAAGCAGGAGAAAGCGTGCGGCCGGGAGCGTGCCCGGTCCTCCCGGAAGGGCGCGCCGCCACGACGGCTGCGTATACCAGTCCGACACGTCACTTCGCCGCGCTGTGGCCTTGGCTCCCGTACTGGCGGCTGGGGCTGCGCCCGGTTCAATCCAGTGGCGTTGCCGCTCGAACGCATAGGTGGGGAGGGGAATTCGTCGCCGCGCTTCGCCTTGCCGGAGCCTCGTCCAGTCGATCGGAACCCCGAATGCCCAGAGCTTTCCGAGCGCGCCGAGCATGAACGTGAGATCGGGCACCTCTTCGCGCGGGTGCCGCATCGAATGAAGCACCGGCTGGCCGTCAGGGCGGTCCGGATGCAGCCGCGCGATGGTCGCGAGCGTCCGCCCGGCACCCACCTCAAGCAGCACGCGGTTCGGGTCGGCCGCCAGCGTGCGGATCCCGTCGGAGAAGCGCACCGTATTGCGCAGGTGGCGTACCCAGTACTCCGGGCTCGTCGCCTCCGCCGGAGAGATCCAGGTTCCCGAGAGATTCGAGATGAACGGCATGGCGGGCGCGGAGAAGCGCACCTTGCTCAGGCACTCGCCGAAGCGGCCCAGGATCGGGTCGAGCAGCGCGGAGTGAGCCGGCATGGTCGTGTGCAGCCGTGCGGCGTCCACGCCACGGGCCTCCAGTACGCGCTGCAGCTCCTCGATGGCGGGAACCGGTCCCGATGCGACGGTCAGCGACGGACCGTTGAGCACGGCAATCGAAAGTCCGGCCGGAAGGAGCGGAGTGAGCTCCGCTGCTGACAGTGGGACACTCAGCATGGCGCCCACACCAACCTCGTCCACGAGTTGGCCCCGGGTAACCACGATGCGCAGCGCATCCTGCAGCGAGAATACACCTGCGAGTGCCGCCGCCGTGTACTCTCCCAGGCTGTGGCCGATCATGGCAGACGGACTGATTCCCCATGACATCCACAGCTTCGCCTGCGCGTACTGGGTGATGAATACGGCCGGCAGTGTGCGTGAGGTGCGCGCGAGCTCCCCTGCGGCGGTAGCCTCGTCGGCGGGCGACGGATACAGCAGTGAGCGCAGGTCGAAAGCGAGCATCGGCCCGAGCAGTGACAGGCACTGGTCGATCGCTTCCCGGTAGACCTGCTCCGACTGGTACAGTCCGATGCCCATGTTCGGGTACTGGGTGCCGACACCGGCGAACATGAAGGCGACGCTTCGGTCGCCATCCGGGGCGACGTGCGTGAATACCTGCTGCGCGTTACTCGCGCCCAGCAGCTCCGCGGCTTCGGCCGCACTCCCGGCGACGACCGCGCGACGATGCTTGCGAGGCTGCCGCCCCACCTGGAGCGTATGGGCGGCGTCGGCGAGGCTGGTGTCGGGATGCTCGCGCAGGTAGGCAGCGAGCCGCAGGCTGTTCGCCTCCAGTGACTTCGGCGTTGCCGCAGACAGCACCATGACCTCCGCGGCGCGCCCCGGCATCGTCGGCAGCGTCGTCGGCGCCTCTTCCACGATCGCGTGGGCATTGGTGCCGCCCACGCCGAGGGAGTTGACCCCGCCCCGCCTCGGCCACGGAGCCTCCCAGGGAAGCGCCTCGGCGTTGACGAGGAAGGGGCTGCCCTCGAATCCGCACGCCAGGTTCGGGGCGGTGAAGTGCAGCGAGGGCGGCAGTGTACGGTGCTTCAGTGATTCCACCACCTTGATGAAGCTCGCTACGCCCGCGGCAGTGTCGGTATGCCCGATGTTGGTCTTTACCGAGCCGATACGGCAGAAGCCCACCTTGTCGGTGCCCTGCCTGAAGGCCTGAGTGAGGGCCGCAATTTCGATCGGGTCGCCCACCGGTGTTCCCGTTCCGTGCGTCTCGACATAGGTGACGGTGTCCGGGCTCACGTCGCCCATGGCGTGCGCCACCGCCACGGCCTGCGCCTGGCCATCCACGCTTGGCGCCAGGTAGCCCGACTTCTGCCCGCCGTCATTGTTGACGGCGGAGCTCCGCAGCACGGCGTGGATCGTGTCACCGTCGCGGAGGGCGTCGGTCATGCGCTTGAGCACCACCGCACCGGCGCCGCTGCCGAACACCGTCCCCTGGCTGGCGGCGTCGAACGCGCGGCAATGCCCGTCCGGGGAGAGGATCTCCCCCTCGGCGTAGGTGTAACCCTGGCGGTGTGGCAGCTCGATCGTTGCGCCGCCCGCCAGCGCCATGTCGCACTCACCGTTCAGCAGGCTCTGCGCGGCCATGTGAATTGCCACGAGCGAGGTGCTGCAGGCGGTCTGCACGTTGATGCTCGGCCCCTTGAGGTCGAACACGTATGACACCCGTGTGGTCAGGAAGTCCTTGTCGTTGCCGGTGTGCCGGAGCAGGAAGAATCCGTCCGCCTCCAGCAGTTCCGGCCGGGTGAGCAGGTTGTAGGGCAGGTATGCGTTGTGGCCCGAGCCGGCGAAGACGGCGATCGATCCGCCGTAACGATGCGGATCGTATCCGGCATGCTCGAATGCCTCCCACGACACTTCCAGGAAGTGCCGGTGTTGCGGGTCCATCACTGCGGCTTCATGCGGGCTCAAGCCGAAGATGGCCCCGTCGAAGCACTCCATGTCCTCCAGCGGCGCACCTGCCTTCACGTAGTTGCTGTTCCGCAGCATTTCATCAGGAACACCGGCCGCGCGCAACTCGTCGTCACTGTACCGGACCACTGACTCCACGCCGTTGCGCAGGTTGTTCCAGAACTCTTCGACGCTTCGCGCGCCGGCGAACCGGCACGCCATGCCTACCACGGCGACGGCGCTCTCGTATGCTGCGGAATCTGCAGTTTGCGTCACCTCTGTCCTCACGATTCGCCCGGCCTCCGCGCCTGGAGGCGCCGACTCGCGGCGGCCTTGCGGCTTTGGGCCCGCGCCGCCGTCGCGGCCGCGAGAGTGCTGGCGCTCCGGTCGTTGCCCAGATGGTCTGCCAGAGCGCGAATAGTCGGGAAGCGGAAGATGTCCGTGACCGTTACCGGTCGTTGTAGCGCTTCCTTGAGGCGGCGATGTGCCTGGATCGCCAGCAATGAGTGTCCACCAAGGTCGAAGAAGTTCTCGGCGGTCCCGACCCGTGGAATGTTGAGCACCTCGCGCCACACGCTCGCGATCGTTTCCTCCACCTCGCTTGACGGGGGAACGAAGGGCACTTCAGACGCGGCAGTCACCTGCTCCGGTGCCGGCAACGCCTTCCGGTCCACCTTGGCGTTGGGCGTCAGTGGGAGGGCCGTCAGGACGACGATGTGCGACGGGATCATGTGTTCCGGCAATTCTTCACGCAGCGCACCGCGCAGCGCCGCCGGCGAGAGAACCGTCCCCGCCCCTGCGGTCACGTAGGCGACCAGTCGCTTGTCGCCCGGCACGTCCTCGCGCGCGACGACGACGGCCTCTCGCACGCCGGTCGCGGCGCGAAGCCGGCTCTCGATCTCGCCCAGCTCGATGCGGAACCCGCGAATCTTGACCTGATGGTCCAGCCGGCCGAGAAATTCAAGCACGCCGTCGGCACGCCAGCGGGCGAGGTCGCCGGTCCGGTACAGGCGCCCGCCCGGGTCATCGAATGGGTCCGGGATGAACCGCTCGGCGGTGAGTTCGGGCCGCCCGAGGTAGCCGCGCGCTACGCCCGCGCCCCCGATGAGGAGTTCGCCTGCCACGCCGGGGGGAACCAGCGACAGATGCGCATCCACGACATGGCATTTCGTGTTTGCGATCGGCGTGCCGAGCGGCACCGCGCCCCCGCTTCCGTCGACGCGGTGCGTGGTGGACCAGATGGTGGTCTCGGTTGGGCCGTACATGTTGTGTACTTCACCCCGGGCCCCGACGAGCACCCGCAACTCGCTGGCGAGCGATTCGGGCAGCGCCTCGCCTCCGATCATCAGGCGCTCGAGCTGGCCGAGCGCGTCGCGCGCCCCGTCCAGTTGCAGCACCATGCTCGCCATCGACGGCGTGCACTGCAGGTGCGTGACTCCGTGGCGCGCGATCAGCGCCGGCACCGATGAGTCGGAGGCTTCCTGTGCCCGGCTTGTCCGCTGCCGCAGTTCATCGAGGTGGGGAAGGTGCCGCAGGACGGCCTCGTCATCGACACCGAAGTCGATCAGGCAGGCGACGTCGTCGACATCGATTTCCTTCAGCCGGTCCACTATCGCGACGCAGGCATCCGGTGTGCCGAAGAGCCCGCTCGTCTGGTAGTAGCGCTCGAAGGCATGCTCCAGCAGCGCATCGAGTTCGGCGGGCTCGAGTCCCGCAATATCCACTTCGGCGGTAGCCTGGCCCGGGCGCTTGAAGGCGGGGAACGACCAGGCATACTGCTGGATGAGGTTGACTGAGCTGCGCAGGTACGCGATCAAGGGTGCGCGCACGGCCTCACGCACCGCGGCGTCGTCCGGTCCCACGAACGTATGAAGCATGAGGGAGACGACGCCGGGCCCCTCATGCCCGGCCGCCTTCCGTGCTTCGCGGTAGAGCCGGATCTTGTCCCGGAGTTCCTCGATCGTCTGGCCCAGCAGGTGAGTCAGCAGGTTCGCCCCGACCCGGCCAGCTTGCTGAAACGTCGCGGGGTTGCCCGCGGTCGTGACCCAGAACGGCAACTCGGGCTGCACCGGCCGCGGCAGCGTGTGGACCGCGACAGGTGTACCGGTGGCACCGGGGAACTCCACCTGTTCGCCCCGCCACAACCGCCGCACCACATCGATCTCCTCGAACATGGTTTCCTTCGCCCGTCCCCAGCTTCCGGGGCGAAGGAGGAAGTCGTTCGGCTGCCAGCCGGCCGCGAAGGAGAGACCTACCCTGCCATTCGAAAGATTGTCGACGACTGACCACTCCTCGGCCACGCGCGCGGGGTGGTGAAGGGGGAGTACGCAACTGCCGGCGCGAATCTGCACCCGCTCCGTGATCGTTGCGATCGCCGCACCAGTGACCGATGGGTTCGGGTACAGCCCGCCGAAGGCGTGGAAGTGGCGTTCTGGCGTCCAGACCGCGGCGAACCCGTGCTGGTCCGCGAAGCGCGCGCCGTCGAGCAGGAGCCGATACTTCGATCGTGCGCTGCCGGACTCGTCGCTCGAGAAGTAGAAGAGGCTGAAGTCGATGTCACGGGAAACACGCGAGGTCACCTGGCCCATGCCGCCGCGGGTGTCATCCCGGTGAAGGATCACCGTGAAGCCGCGGGTCAGCGTCCAGAGCAACTCGAGGACCGAGATATCGAAAGAAAGGCTGGTCACTGCGAGCCAGGTGCCGGGGCCGGCGCCGATTCGCGAATCCATTGCGGTGAAGAAGTTCACCACGTTGCGATGCTCGACCATCACGCCCTTCGGCCGTCCGGTCGAGCCCGAGGTGTAGATGACGTACGCCAGGTTGTTCGGCGCGACGCCCGTGTCCGGCGGCGCATCCGTCTCGCGCGTTATCAGGGGCCAGTCGCTGTCGAGGCGTACCTGCAGCGCGTTCCCCTCCGGCAGCCGGTGTCGCACGGCTTCCTCCGTCACGACGACACGAGCGGCCGAGTCCTCCAGCATCATCGTCAGGCGCGCGGAGGGATAGCTCGGGTCGAGCGGAACGTACGCGCCGCCCGCCTTGAGGATGCCGAGCATGCCGACGAGCAATCCGGTGGATCGCTCCACGGCCAGCCCGACCGGCATGTCGGGCGCCACGCCAAGACGACGAAGATGCCGCGCCAGCTGGTTTGATCTCCGGTCGAGTTCGCGGTAGGTCAGGCTTTCGTTGCCCGCCACCACAGCCGTTGCGTTCGGGGTGCGCATCGCCTGCAGGGACACCAGTTCATGAATGCAGGCAACGTCGGGGATCGGAGTCGAGGTTGCGTTCCACTGGTCGAGCAGCGATCGCCACGGAGCGTCCGACGTCGAGAGCAGCGATGCGATCGACGCATCGGGCTGAGCAACCGCCTTCTCCAGCAGGGTCGCAAACTCCGCCTGCATCCGCGCCACGCTAGCGGCATCGAGGCGAGTGCTGTCGTACCACCACGTGGTGGCTCCGGCATGCGGAAAGGCCAGCGTAAGGGCCGCGCCGTCCGCCGCCTTGTCGGCGTCGAAGCGCAGTGCGGCGGCAAAGCGCGGTGGTGCTGCGTACTTGAGCCCGGCGCGCCGGGCGGGCGCATCGAGCGACCATGTGCCGCGGCGGCGGATCCTGCCGAGTTCAGTGCCGACATTCTGGCTCAGGGTCCCGAACGAGTCGCCGCGTCGCACCTCGACGCGGAGCGGCACCATCTGCGCGAACCAGGCGCCCACGCTGCGTATCCGCCCAGCGAGGTGCGCGTCCGCGAATCCCAGGTCGAATGCATCCTGCCCCGTGACACCTGAAAGCCAGGCGATCGCGGCGGCGCCGAGGGTCTCGGGTATGGTCTCCGGTATGGCGAGCGTACGTGACCGCGACTGCGGTTCCTGACCTCCAGGGCCCTGATCACCAGGCAGTTCGGGCTGCTCCAGCCTTCCCAGTCTCCGCGTCCAGTAGTCCTCGTGGCGTCCGATGTCCAGGTGCACCTCGGCGAGCCGGGCCTGCTCGGTCGATTCGAGGGGCTCGAACCTCGACCCCGCAGTGACGATGGCTGACAACTCCGCGATGCCTACGCTTCGACCATCGAGTTGGTGCAGGCGCGGCAGCAGGACGTCGACGCTTCCCGTCGCGACGGTCACTCCGAGATCGTCGAGCGCCAGCACGGTCCCTGGGGGGGCGCCGGAACGGGTCGCGAGCAGCTCCACTGTCGGAATCAGCAGGATTGTTCCCTGGACGCGCCCCGTGGGCACAGCGACCGGGTTGGCATAGGTGCCGTGATCGAGGGCCCGCGCCAGTCGTGCGATGGACTCCGCGTCCAGGCTGAAGTCGATGGCGGAACCAGCGTCGGGCCGCCAGCCGCGCGGGCAGTGCGTTGCGGCATCCAGCGGCGACTGTGTCGTTGGGGGCAGCCCGAGCGTGAGGGCCTCCGCGAGCTCGGTAAAGCTCTCGATCGCGGCCTCGTAACACCTGGCATTCAGGGTGAGTGCGGTCTCGTCGGGCGCGATGTCGAACATCCGCTGCGCCAGGATCCCCCCGGCATCCACGGCGTCCGTCATAAGGTGCCACGTCACGCCATAGCGCGTAGCGCCGTCGAGCAGTGCGCGCACCGGCGCATTGAGCCCGCTGTAGAGTGGCAGCGGTCCGTCATGAAAGTTGATCGCGGCCACACGCGCGAGGCTGGTGATGTCGGCCGGAACGACCGTGAGGTTGGTAATGCTGAACAGGAGGTCGAACTGCAGCCCCGCCGACCGAAGGGCATCGAGGTCCGGCAGGACCATTATGCGCTCTTCCCCCGCACGATTCGCGAGGATGCTGCTATCGGTGACGAGCGCCAGCACGTCGTATCCCACGCTCCGGAGTGCGCGGATCGATTCGATCGCCAGCGATTCCGAGCCAAAAACGACAGTGCGCAAGGACAGGCCGATCATCTGTGGGATCAGCTGGTGACTGGGTTCTTCGTGGGTGCTGAGCAGGCAAGTTCCGCGCAATGCTCCTGGCCGTCGACCTACGTCGTGCTCGGCGACTTTCGGGCAGCATAAGAGACAACGGCACATGGACTTGCCTGCCTGGACGATCATCTCGACTCCCCTTGGCCTGTCTGTACTTCCGATTGTCATAGTTGGTGCAGCGGATCAGGTGTTGCGGCGGCGCAGCGGTAATGGACCGGCTATTTCGATCCGGTCGTCACCAACCGGCTTCACGATCGGGTGGAGGCGGGGCAGGCACACCGGGTGAATCAGCTTTGGGTGGTCTTGATGTTCCAGTCTTGGTTGTCGGCGACCCACACCTCAGCATAGGACGATTGACCCTGCCTCCAGAATGGACGTTTCACAATTCCCTCCGTTGGAACTGTCGAATTTTAAGTACTCCTCACCGTGATCCTGCTCACAAATAACTGTATAAATTGTTGGAAACAAAGCTGTTACATGAGTTTCAGTAGCGCGAGATAACTCGTGCGTTTTATTGTCGCGCGTCGCGCAATTTCTGACGCGGCCGATGTTACGCGCCCGGGTTTCCGTGTTCTGCAGGTTGGTCGGGCCCTCCGTTTTACGAAGTCCCAGAGGAGCAAACTCCTGTGTCGACACTTCGAATTCGCCGCTTCGCCGCGGCTGCAAGCCTTATTGTTGGTGCCCTGGCTGGCGCCTGCGCTGAACCCGTCCCAACCAGTGGGAACGGGGATGCCCTCGACCCGCCGGCGGCGACCCAGTTCGACATGCTCAACCTGAGCCCGACCGCGGCCAGCTCGGATTCGGGACAGCCCGTGGTCTTGAAGGTGGAGCCGACGTCACTGTGGGGCGCCAGCGTCAATTCCGCGGTGACGTGGAGCGTTCAGTCAATCGACGGTTCTTCCTCGGCCACGCTCAGCGAGGCGTCAGACACCGGCAGCGTTCTGGTCGCGAACGCGCCGGGGACGTACCTGCTGAAGGCATCGGGCGGCGGTCTCGAGGGCTACAGCCTGGTCGAGGTTGGATCGTCCGCTACCATGGCTGCGGCCGCCGTTGCGCGGAAACTGGTATTCCTCACGACCACTCCGAGCAACGTGAAGCTCGCCCCCAACGCAACTGTGCTCATTCGTGCGGACTACAAATGGAATACGTCGGGGGGGCCGCCCACTCTGCGCTGGACCGCAACCGGCGGTAAAGTCTGGAGCACCTGGACGCCTGCGAATGGCTGGTATGTGCCTGCCGGCTTCTACACCGCGCCGGCGCAGGCTGGTTCTTACAAGGTGATTGCAAGCTACGGTTACATCGCTGACACCACGATTGTGACCGTCATCGGCACGCCGGTTCCTGCGCCACCGCCGACTGCTCCTCCGGTCACGCCGACGTTGTCGTCGGTGGTGTTGACGCCGGCGACGGTGTCGCTGGGGGTGAGCAAGACGCAGCAGTTCAGTGCGGCGGGGAAGATGAGTGACAACAGCACGTCCACAGTGGCGGTGACGTACAGCGCGACCGGTGGCACGGTGGCGACGGGCGGCCTGTACACGGCGGGCAGTACGGCGGGCACCTATCGGGTAATCGCAACCCAGCAGGGCGGCACGAAGGCGGATACCTCGGCCGTCACGATTACGGGCACTGCGACGCTCTCGGCGATCGAAGTGACGCCGGCGGTGGCGACGGTGGCGGCGGGGGCGACGCAGGCGTTCAGCGCGCTGGGCCGGTTGAGCGACAACAGCACCCAGGCGGTGACGGTGACGTGGAGTGCCACGGGGGGGACGATCACGGCGGGGGGGCTGTACACGGCGGGCGGGAGTGCGGGGACGTACCGGGTGATCGCGCTGCAGCAGGGGGGGACGCGGGCGGACACGAGCGCGGTGACGGTGACGAGCGGGGGGACGGGGGGCGCGCTGGGGACGCCGGACCCGACGTTGTTGCCGCAGGTGGATCTGACAGGGGCGGTGACGACGATCACCCCGGACTACGCGGCGTTCCAGGCGCTGGATCCGCGCTCGAAGCCGAGCGGGTGGACGTATCAGGACCCGGTGACGGGGGTGACGGTGGTGAAGCTGACGGCGGCGGGGACGCCAGTGAGCGGGAACGCGCACAACTGGTACGCGGACGGCGGGGCGGTGATGAGCCACGCGTGGGGGAGCGGGAGCGACTGGTACGTGACGGTGCTGGTGTACTCGGACAACAGCGGGCAGTCGAGTCACCTGGTGGACCTGAAGATCACGGGGACGCCGACGCTGACGAACTGGCGGCAGTTGACGGGGCAGCTGAGCCCCGGGGGGGACCTGACGTTCAGCTTCTCGAGCAACCCGGCGACGCCGCGGATCGCGTACGTGGTGAACGGGAGCACGCTGCGGCGGATCAACACGGCGACGATGGCGGTGGAGAACACGGGGAACTTCCCGCGGGCGGGGGTCGGGACGGGGGTGTGGCTGCATCAGGACAAGAACGACGAGTGGTTCGTGGGCATGGCGTCGCAGACGTCCTCGACCGCGTGGGCGTTCAACGCGGCGACGGGCGCCTTCATCACCTCCAGTGCATGGAGCGGGCTGAACGAGCCGCGGATCGACCGGGACGGGGGCTATGCGATCCTGAGCAGCACGGGGTACTCGCATGTCCTCTGGAACCTGACGGCCAACACGCAGAGCAGTGTCCTGACGAGCAGTATCCCGCTGGCGCACAATGCGTCGTTGCGGGGTCGGTGGATCGGGACGAACTGGGATGCGAGCTTCCCGGCGCATACCTGGCGGATGTCGCGCACGGGGTCGAGCCTGACGCCCACACCGAGCCTGTACTCCAATGGGTTCTTCGGCGGCGACGAGATCCACTGGTCGGGGAACTGGATCCAGAATGTGGCGAACCTGGACCACCAGTGGGCGGTGGCGGCCGGGCTGGGGAGCTACGCGGGGCTGTGGGCGAAGCGGGCGGTGGGCATGGTGCGCGCGGACGGGACCGACGCGCGGGTCATCGGGCACCACTACAACAGCTGGACGACCAACGACTACTGGGCGACGCCCTGGGCGAACATCTCCCCAGGCGGGCACGTGGTGACGGTCAACACCCGCTTCGCCTACAGCGACACCAACGAGGCGAACCGCACCGACCTCCTCGCCTTCATCCTGCCCAGGTCCGGCGG
>JANNSD010000063.1:0-8473 GCA_031402225.1 Gemmatimonadota bacterium
CCCTGCATATCGAGCCGCAGCGAATCAGGTTTCGCGATGCGGGTGGCACCGCGCCCGCCCACTTTGCCCTTCGAGTCCTTGAACTTGAACTTGAACTTGAGGTGGCGGTTGCCGTCGGGCGCATTCACTGCCACAAAGGCCGCGACCTGCTCGGCGGTGGCGGGACCCATGCCGACCGGGAGCACCGACGGCGCCACCTTGCCCACTCCGCTGCCGGCACAGGCATTGGCGATGAAGGCAAGATAGAGAAGAAGGGCGAGCCGGTCAAGCGGAAACCGTTGTGATGTCAAGGTTTATGCGACTGGTTGAGTGCGGCTTGCGGTCGGCAGTCGACAGTCAGCAGTGGGCAGTGAGTCGACAGTCGACTGACGACTTCCTGATGACGGACGACTGTTGACTGACGACTAATCACTGGTGAATCGAACGGATCACGTCGCCCTGGACGATCCGCTGAAGGGTGCCCTGGCCGTTCACCATGCGGCCGAACACGGTGTAGGTGCCGTCGAGGTAAGGCTGTGGGCTCAAGTTGATGAACCACTGCGAGCCGCCGGCGTCGGGGCCGGAGAGCGACATGCCGATCATCGCTGCCATGAAGCGATTCATGTTGATCTCGTCGCGGATGGCATAGCCGGGACCGCCGTTTTCGTCGCCGCGGGGGTCGCCGTCCATGACCGCGAAGTTCGGCACCACCCGGTGGAACCGCAGGCGATCGAAAAAGCGGCCCTGCACGAGGCGAAGGTAGTTGGCGACGGTGAGGGGCGCGTCGGACGCAAAGAGCTCGAATTCAATGGTGCCCTTCTGGTCCACCTCGATGAAGACGTGCGGAAGGCGGTCGGGGCTCAGTGGCAGCACGAATCGCCGCACGATGTCGCGGTAGTCCTGTGGCGTGCGGCCGGTGTTGATGGGTGCGACCGGTCCCCAGACGTCGGCCACCTCGGACCAGTTGTCTTCCGCCCAGGCACGCAACACATAGTTGCCCTGGGCCGGCACCGCCTTAATGAAGTCGGACCGCACCGCCGTACGGCCGGCATCGGACCCATTGGAGATCGCCAGCAGCGCGTCCAGCGCGGCGACGGCGGCATCGGTGGCGGAATCGGCCTGCGCCCGCCGGAACATGGCGGTGAGGGCCGGCACATCAGCGGGGTTGGCGGCGCGGGCGAGCACCCCGGCGGCACCGGCGCGCACCATGAAATCGCTGCTGGACAGGAGCGGCCGAGCCCTGGGCACCATGGTCGTGTCTGGCGGTGGCGCGTTGGCGTCCCAAGCCTGGAGTGCCGCCGCCACTACCCGGGGATCGCTGTCGGCCAGGAACGGCAACGCCCCGTCGGCCGGGAACGCGATGGCGGACGCCTCGGCGGCCACCGCACGGTCGCGCCAGTCATTGGCCCCGGCGAACGCGGGAAGGGCCTTTTTCAGTGCCTCCCGGTCGGCCCGCGCCAGCGCCAGCAGGGCCTCGCGCCGCATGGCGTAGCTCTTTCTGGTGTCGAGGGTCTGCTCCAGCGCCTCGACCGCCCTGCGGCCGCCGAGGGCACCGAGGGTGGTGACGGCCTCGATGGCGACGTTGGGGAGTGGATCATCCAACAACGGAATGACCTTGCCGGTGTACTGCGTTTGCTTGAGGGTGCCGATGGCGCGAAGGGCGTAGACCCGCACCGCGGCATCATCGTCGGTCAGGCCTCGGGCGAGAAGATCAACGATGGTCACGACGTCCAGCCCGGCATAGTCGACCCAGGCGCGGGTGAGAGCGCGGGCCGCCATGGCTCGCACCAGTGGCGTCTTGTCGGAGAGCGCGCGACTGACGGCAACGCCGGCGGGCCGGGCAGCCTTGCTGAGACGGCCCACGGCGAAGATGGCGCGCCACCGCGCGTCGCCGCTGGTGTCGGAGACGTACCGCACGATCTCCTTGATGGGCGCATCGGGTCCGAGGCGCCAGGACTCGAAGACAGCCCAGCGCACCGCGAGCATGGTGTCAGGCGTGGCCAAGGTCGCGCGGCCGGCCAGGATGTCGGCGATGAACTCGGCGGCGTCGCGGCCCCCGATGCGCGCGAGGGCCGTGATGGTCTCGCGGGTGGTGGCGATATCCTGACCGGGTGCCGTGGTGAGTGCCCGGATCAGCGGGGCCACGGCCATGGTGTCGCGCAGGAGACCAAGCGCGAACGCCGCCGATGGACGCACGTTGTTCTCCGGATCGTCGAGCAAGGTCAGGAGCAGCGGGAGTCCCTGCGGGTCGCCGATGCGGCCGATGGCGAGCGCCGTGCGGGAGCGGACCACGGTGTCCGCGAAGGTGACGCCACGCCGGAGCACCGCGTCATTCCACTGGCGGGCGTCCTCGGCGGCGAGGACGGGTGCCAGGGCTTCGACGCTGGCGCCATCCTGCGCGCGGAGCGCTGTCGGCGCGAAAACAACAATGGCCAAAGCAAAGAGCCGTCGCACGCGCCGGCAGTGCTTCGCGCGCGACGTGAGGACGTGAGGACGTGAGGACGTGCGGGGCATCAGTCGATCCGAACCGGGTCGGGGGTGACTACCAGCCAGGAGGCCACGTCGTTCGGCAACCGGGCTGGGCGCATCGAGGCGTCGAGGACGAACATGGTGGTGGTGGCGGTTACCAGCAACTCGCCGTCCGTGACCCGGTCCAGGGCATAGCCGAAGACCACCTTGCGGGAGGCCACTTCGCGCACCCAGCAGCGGACGCGGACCTCGTCGTCGTAGCGGGCCCCGCGCAGGTAGCGCATGGCGAGCTCGGCCACGACCATGCGGAAGCCGCGCTCCTCGAGCTCGCGGTAGCTCAGGCCACTGAGGCGCAGGTGCTCGCAGCGGGCGACGTCGAGCCAGACCAGGTAGCGGGCATGGTACACCACGCCCATCTGGTCGATTTCGCTGTAATTCACTCGATGCAGGGTCTCGGAGATGGGCGCCAAGGAGTCGTGAGTCCAGAGACGGGAGACGGGAGACGGGAGACGGGAGACGGGAATCGGCTGACAGAACATTATCTTTGTCGCGTGCTGGGGACCACTCTCGTTACCGTTGCCGATGCGCACCTGGGCGCCGCCCCGCCGGAGGTGTCAGAGGCGTTCTTCCGCTTCCTGGCGGAGGTGCCGTCGCTGGGCGATGCGCTACTCATCAACGGCGACCTCTTCGACTTCTGGTTCTGCTACCGCCATGTCATGCCGAGGCATGGGTTCCGGGTGGCGGCGGCGCTGGCCGAGCTGCGGAAGCGGGTCCCGATCGCGATCGTGGGCGGCAACCACGATCGCTGGGGCGACGACTTCTGGGAGCGCGAGCTGGGCGCGCTGTACCATCCGCGAGAACTCCGGTTCCGGATCGGCACCCGGGAAACACTGGCGGTGCATGGCGACGGCCTGACCGACACGCGCCGCTCTGCGCGGATGCTCAACACGATCCTGGGCAGCGACACGGCGCTCGCGCTGTTCCGTCTGCTGCATCCCGACCTGGCGCACCGGCTGGTGCTGGGCCTGCAGCCGATGCTGGGCGAAAACGACCGGGGCACCTCGGCGCGGGCGAGGGCATTTGCGCAGCAGGAGGCGTGGGCCCGCGCCCGGCTCGAGCGGGAGCGGGAGCGGGATATCGGCCTCGTAATCATGGCGCATACGCATCATGCCGCGGTGGCGCCGTTGTCTCCCAGTCAGCAGTACCTCAATCCGGGTGCCTGGTTCGACGGCTTCCGCTATGCGGTGGCGACGGAGACGGGCGCGGAGCTCAAGACCTTTACGGGGTGAGGTCCACCACTTCCGCCGCCGTGAGACGGTCGCCGAGAAAGCGGCCACCCACTGCGAGGAACCGGGGCGCGTCATCACTCACCGCGAAGCGATGCACCGGGGCGGCAGCGGGATCGGCTGACAGCTCCGCCCCCGCCAGCGTCGTGGCGAGCGCCGAGGCCGTCTCGGCGGCACTGTCGATGAGCGTCACGCCGGGACCCATCACCCGCTGCAGCAGCGGTGCGAGCAGTGGATAGTGGGTGCAGCCCAGCACCAGCGCACCGACCCCCGCCTGTCGCACCGGTGCGAGATATTCCTCCGCAATCAGCTCGGTCGCGCGGTGATCGAACCAGCCCTCCTCGACCAACGGCACGAACAGCGGACAGGCGCGCTGGTTGACCTGCGTGTCGGGTGCGAGGGCATGAATGGCGCGGGCGTAGGCACCGCTGGCCACGGTGCCGGCGGTACCGATGACGCCAATGCCCCGCCCCGCCGCAGCGCGCACGGCGGCGCGGGCACCGGGCTCGATGACGCCGATGACCGGCACCGGAGAGGCGACGCGGAGGGCGTCGAGGGCATGGGCGGTGCTGGTGTTGCAGGCAATGACGACTGCCTTGACGTTCTGTGCGAGCAGCCAGTGGAGGATCTCGAGGCTGTAGCGCCGCACCGTCTCGGGTGACTTGGGACCGTAGGGCACGCGCGCAGTGTCACCGAAATAGCTGGTGGATTCGGTGGGGAGGCGATCGTAGATGGCATGGACGACGGTGAGGCCACCGAGGCCGGAGTCGAACACGCCGATGGGAAGGTTGTTCACGGTACCCGCACGGGAAAGGAGACGCTGGCGGCCACACCGCCGCCGCGGACCGGCTTGAAGGCGAGGTCGCCGGGAAAGTCCCAGAGATGGGCGGAGACGTATGCCTCGAGGCCCGCCACGAGGTGATTCAGCGCGAGGATGACGAGCCAGTCCTCGCGCTCCTGGGACTTGTTGGCGACGGCGGTGGAATCGGTGGCGCGGGTGTACTGGAGTTCGCTGTTGGCCTTGAGGGCCATGCCGAGCGAGACGCCCTCGACGGCGATGAAGAAGCCGGCCGCAATACCACGACCGAGCTTCGCCTGTCCCCAGCCGGGCACCAGCAGGGAGCGCCAGAGGGCGCCGGTGGGGCCTATCGGCGCCTTGGTTGAGATTGTTGCAAGTGAATCAGCGAGGCTCGAGGGCGTGAGGACGTGAGGACGTGAGGTGTCGGACAGGGAGTCGGCGGGAAGGGAGTCCAGGGCGACGGTGACGGAGTCCTGTGCGGCGGCGGATCCCGCGCCCAGAAGGGCCCAGAGGAGGACTGGGAGGACGCGAGGCATGGCGCGGAGTCTATACGAGGCGACGCGCGAAGCCCAGCATCGGCGCGGCTACGTCAGGCACCCACCTCGGTGGCCGACTCGACGGGCGCCGGGTTTCGGGGCAACGGCGGGGCCTCACGGGCGCCATGACAGAAGCGGAACTTCCGGTCGCTGCCGCAGGGACAGGGTGCGTACGGACCCCGGCGCGTGTCCTCGGCCTTCACCCAGCCCATGATGTCGGCGGGTGCGCGTCCCTGCTGGACCATCATGCCCATGTACTGCATGGCGGGACGGGTGTGGGTGAAAAAGTGGTAGAGCCCCTCGCAGAGATAGTTCTGCCCCGGTTCGCCATCCTTGGCGGTGGCGAAGCGGTCCTTGGGACATCCGCCGTTGCAGAGCGGACGCACTTCACACTCACGGCACTGTTTGGTGAGTGTGTCGCGCTTGTCCTGGCCGAACTTCCGCTGTGCCGGGGATGCCATCAGCTCCAGCATGTGCGTCTCGTGAATATTGCCCAGCTTGTAGCGCGGCTCCACGAAGTGGTCGCAGCTGTAGAGGTCGCCGTTGTATTCGATGGCGGGGCCGTAGCCGCAGGTGGGGGCGTGGATGCAGAGCTTGTGCTGGCCGAAGTAGGCCTCGAGCGTCACATCGAACAGCTGCACATACATCTTGCCGACGTCGTGCCGCACCCACTCCTCGAAGATGTCCACCAGGAACTGGCCGTACTGCTCGCCACCGACGGTCCGCTCAGTGACCAACGACCCTTCCTGGGTGTAGAGGAGCCGCTTTTCCTTCGGTCGCTCGCGCCAGCCGAGATTCGCCAGCTGGATGGTTTCGGGAGTGGCCCGTTCCACGATGGGGATGAACTGCACCCACTCGGCCTTGAGCTCGTCGCGGAAGAACTGGTAGACCCGACGCCCGTGGTGCTGGTTGGCGGCGTTCACGGTGCAGAGGATGTTGAAGTCCACGCCGTGCTTCCTCAGCTGCTGCCAGCCCTTCATGACCAGGTCGAAGGTGCCCTTGCCGCCGCGGGTCACCCGGTTGGTGTCGTGCACCTCACGGGGGCCATCGATGCTCAGGCCCACCAGTACGCCGTGCTCCTTGAGAAAGGTGCACCACTCGTCGTCGAGGGCGATGCCGTTGGTCTGGAAGGTGTGCTGAATCGTCTGGCCGGGCCGCCGGTACTGCTCGACCAGGGCGATGGACCGGCGGAAGAACTCCACCCCCATGAGGGTAGGCTCCCCCCCCTGCCACGCCACAGTGATGTTCGGATCGCGATGCGACTCGAGCAGCTGCTTGATGTAGGCCTCGAGCGTGGCCGGGGACATTCTATGCTTCTCGTTGGGGTACAGCGCCTCCTTCGACAGGAAGAAGCAGTACTTGCAGTCGATGTTGCAGGTGGACCCGCTCGGCTTGGCGAGCAGGTGGAACCGTGGAGGCGCAGCAGCCGCAACCTTCGGATCGAGAATCGGCATCGGGTGTGCTTCCACGGGTCCTGGCTCCTGATGGTGTAGAACTCAGCCGCCGGTGGCGGCGGACGTCATCTTCTCGATCACCTGGTCGAGGCTGAAGCTCGCTGCCTTCTGGCGTGGCGGGAAGGCCTTCAAGGTACTCAGGAACTCGCCGATGATGGCCTGTGCCGGCACCAGCAAGTAGGCCTTGTGGAACATCCAGTCATAATAGGTATTCGACGTAATTTCCGAGTGCTCATACGGGTCCGTCCGCAGGTTGAAGATGAGCGGCACCCGGAGGGTCACGAACGGTTCTGCCCAGATCCTCAGCGTGCCCGGGGCGCGCTGCTCCATGAACATCATCTTCCAGTTGTCATACCGGAGCGCTGCCACGTCCCCATCGTCAGTGAAGTAGATAAAGCCCTTGCGCGGGCTCTTCCTTTCCTTGCCGGTGAGGTGCGGGATCAGGTTGTACCCGTCGAGATGCACCTTGTAGGTGCGTCTCCCGATCTTCAGGCCCTTCTTGAGCTTTTCCCCGATGTCGGGCTCGCCCGCAGCCGCGAGGATAGTGGGAAACCAGTCCTGGTGGCTGATGATCTCGTTCGAGACGGATCCGGCCGGGATCTGGCCGGGGAAGCGCACCAGGCAGGGGACGCGGTAGGCGCCCTCCCAACTGCTGTTCTTCTCGTTCCGGAATGGGGTGGTGCCGGCATCGGGCCAGGTGTTCATGTGCGGGCCGTTGTCGGTGCTGTACTGCACGAAGGTGTTGTCGGCGATGCCAAGTGCATCGAGGAGGTCGAGCAACTCGCCGATGCACTTGTCGTGGTCGATCATCACGTCGTGGTACTCGGACTGCCACCGCCCTGCCTGTCCCTTGCTCTCCGGCTTGGGGTGCGTCCAGGCATGCATGTGCGACGTGTTGAACCAGACGAAGAACGGTTCATCGGCTTTGTGCGCGGCCTTGATGAACTTCTTGGCCCCGGCGAGGAACTCGTCGTCGCAGGTTTCCATCCGCTTCTTGGTCAGCGGGCCGGTGTTCTTGATCTTCTGGCCGCCCTTGCCGTCAGCCCAGCAGTGCAGCACGCCGCGCGGCCCGAACTTCTTCCTGAACTCGGGGAATTCCTTCGGGTTCGGGTAGTCCACGTCCTCGGGCTCCTCCTCGGCGTTCAGGTGATACAGGTTGCCGAAGAACTCGTCGAAGCCGTGCATGGTGGGGAGGTGTTCGTCCCGGTCGCCCAGGTGGTTCTTGCCGAACTGTCCAGTGCGATAGCCGAGCGGCTTGAGCGCTTCGGCGATGGTGATGTCCTCGGCCTTGAGGCCCAGCTCCGCACCGGGCAGGCCCACCTTGGTGAGACCGGTGCGCAGGCCGCACTGGCCGGTGATGAACGACGAGCGCCCCGCGGTACAGCTCTGCTCGGCGTACGCGTCGGTGAACATCATCCCTTCCTTGGCGATCCGGTCGATGTTCGGCGTCCGGTAGCCCATCAAGCCGAAGGTGTAGCAACTCAGGTTGGACTGCCCGATGTCATCTCCCCACATGACCAGGATATTCGGCTTCTTGTTCTTTGTAGCCATGTCGCGTCTCCTCAGGGTGAGTACACTTCATATTCTACACCCCGGCAGCGCGCGCGGCTATCAAACCAAAGGCCACTGCCCCCGCCTAGGGGAGCGCCCGGCCGGCTCTGGGTGCTGGGGCCAACCACTGAAGGAGCTTTCCTGACACTCTGGATCGATGCGGATGCGACGCCCCGGGACGTGAAGGAGATCGTGTTCCGGGCGGCGAGACGGCTCAGCGTGCCGGTCGTCATGGTGGCGAACCAGCCCCTGCGTCCGCCGGCCAACAACCCCCTGGTGACGGCGGTGTGGGTGGATGGTGGCGCGGACGTGGCCGACCAGCACATCGCGGCCGAGGCGATGCCAGGCGACCTGGTGGTAACGCAGGACGTTCCGCTGGCAGCGCTGCTGGTACCGAAG
>JANNSD010000064.1:0-3039 GCA_031402225.1 Gemmatimonadota bacterium
ACCTGTCATCCTGAGCGAAGCACCTGTCATCCTGAGCGAAGCACCTGTCATCCTGAGCGAAGCACCTGTCATCCTGAGCGAAGCACCTGTCATCCTGAGCGAAGCGAAGGATCGCCCTGAATGGCATGAGCCGGTGGAGCCCCATGGTCACCCACGCCAGATGGCGTTATCATAGCATATGATACTTTATGCTATCAGATACTAACATGTGACAAGCGAGGGGTGCGTGCCAACCGTCCAGATCAGTGCCCGCATCGACCAGCGCCTCAAGCAGACGCTCGACGAGCTCTGCCGTTCCCGCGGCATCGTCATGAACCACTTCATTCAGGAGGCGATTCTCGACCGGCTGGAGGAGTTCGAGGATATCGAGGACCTCAAGGCGATCCGCCATGAACCCACCCGCCCCCTCGCCGAGGTGCTGGCGGAGCTGAAGCGCGATGGCAAGGTATGAGGTCGAGATCAGCCGGACCGCGGAGAAGCAGCTCCGGAAGCTGGCCGCGCCCGATCGCCGTCGGATCGCGCACGCCCTGGTCGGGCTGGGCGACGACCCCT
This sequence comes from Gemmatimonadota bacterium, assembly GCA_031402225.1. Taxonomy (GTDB): domain Bacteria; phylum Gemmatimonadota; class Gemmatimonadetes; order Gemmatimonadales; family GWC2-71-9; genus JAGGAG01. The sequence goes on from JANNSD010000064.1 coordinate 553, forward strand.
TCCCGCCCGGGTCGAGGAAGTTGAGCGGCTACGCCGATGTCTTCCGGGTCCGGGTGGGTACCTTCCGCGTGCTCTACAGCGTCGAGGGCCGGAAGCTGATCGTGATCATCCTCAAGATCGGACACAGCAAGGACGTGTACCGGTGAGTTCCCCCATCGACCGTCTCACCGCCGCCCTCGCGGACCGGTATCGCATCGACCGCGAAGTCGGCGCCGGCGGCTATTTCTGGCACCAGAACTACGACGTGGCGCCCGATGGGAAGAGCTTCGTGATGGTGCGCCCGGTCGCAACACCCCCACATCCTCGGACGCATCGACTCCGGGGCAGTTCCTCTGACCGCCGCTTTCTCATGATCCGGGACCTTAACGACGATTCGGGCCAGCAAGTCGTGTACGTGGAGAACTGGTTCCAGGAATTGAAGGCGAAGGTCGCGAAAAAGTAGGCGCCGGCATGCCACGATTCGATGACGGGCGACGAGTCCAGGGTGACAACGTGGGGTCATGCCCACTTGCCCACCTTCACCCGCCGAGCGTACGCTATGGCTATGCCTGACGTGGCCCGCTGGACCCGCGCTGAGGTACTGGCGCTTCCCGACGACGGGATGCGGCACGAACTCATCGACGGCGAACTGATCGTGACGCCGGCCCCGCGTGTCAGGCACCAGGATGGTGTGACGGCGCTGACGGCGATCCTCCTGCCATACGTGCATGAGCATCGACTGGGCCGTTTCTATGCCGTGCCGGCCGATCTCGAGGTACTTCCCGATCAGCTCACCCAGCCCGACCTGTTCGTGGTGCCACCCGGCACGCGGTTCGACCGCTGGGAAGACGCTCCCACTCCCATCCTCGTCATCGAGGTCGCCTCACCCTCCACCGCGCGATACGACCGCGGCACCAAGCGCCGGTTCTACCAGCGCGCCGGCGTAGCCGAATACTGGATCATCGATCTCGACGCCCGGCTCCTGGAGCGCTGGCGCCCCAGCGACGCCCGGCCCGAGGTGCTCGACCACGCCATCAGCTGGGAGGCGCGCCCAGACGTGCCCCCGCTCCGCATTGACCTGAACCGCTTCTTTGTGGAGGTCATGGACCAGGCCTAGGAGTCTGCTACCAGCGCAATCCCCTAGCCACCCGCTGTCCTCACGTGCAAGTTTCGCCGCGTGAATCCCGCCCAGGACCGCCTCACCATGGCCACCGGCTACCTCGCAGAAGACCTCAAGCACGCCCGCAAGGTCGCCATCAAGGTCCTCCACCCCGAGTTGAGTGCCGTCATCGGCGGCGAGCGTTTCCTGGCCGAAATCAAGCTCACCGCCAGCCTGCAACACCCCTCCACCACTAGAATACGCCCATGATTCAGCCAACCGACGAGCAGCAGCGTGCCTGGATGGCCCAGTGGCGCAGTGCCGCCGTGGCACTCGCGCGAGTGCGACAGGCGGAGCTGGCTGACGCCGACCTGGCACGCATCGCATCCGACCTCGAGGATGCCTGCCTCGCCTCCGCGCGCGCACGGGGTCCCGCTGCCACCTCGGGGCTGGTCGAACAGCAGCGCATCCTGCGCCGCTGGCGCCGCGGGTGAGGACCCTGCTGCAGGCCGGTGCGCGCGTGCAACAGGCGTTTGAACGCCGCGGCTGGCAGTTCTGCTTCATCGGCGGGGTGGCCAACTTTCGCTGGGGCACTCCCCGCCTCACGAACGTTCTCGACCTGACCCTCCTCACGGGATTCGGCGGCGAGGCCGAGTATGCCGGGGCCCTGCTCGCCGAGTTCGACAGCCGGATCCCTGACGCGGCGGCCTTCGCCGAGCATAATCGGGTGCTGCTCCTGCGCACGCTCGATGGTTTCGGCATCGACATCGCGCTGGGCGCGATGCCGTTCGAGGCCAGCGCGATCGAGCGCTCCTCGAATGCGGAACTGGTCCCGGGCGCGATCCTGCGGACCTGCTCGGCCGAAGACCTCATCGTGCACAAGGCGTTCGCGGCGCCACCGCAGGACTGGGTCGATATTGAAGGCGTGATCCTGAAACAGCGCGGCCAGCTCCGCTGGCCGCAGATCTGGTCCGACCTCGGTGAGTTGGCAGCATTGAAGGGCGCGCCCGACCTGCCGGATGAGCTCGAACGCGTCGCACAGCGCGCCGAGACCGTGATTGGCCCCTTCGATCACAAGCGCCCGCAGTGAGCCGCACATGACCACCGTGCCAGCCCGCCTCGCGGCAGCCCTCAGTGACCGCTACCGAATCGAGCGTGAGCTCGGCCAGGGCGGCATGGCCACCGTCTACCTCGCGGAAGACCTGAAGCACGCCCGCAAGGTCGCCATCAAGGTCCTGCACCCAGAACTCTCAGCCGTCATCGGCGGCGACCGCTTCCTCACCGAGATCAAGGTCACCGCCAACCTCCAGCATCCGCACATCCTCGGCCTGATCGATTCGGGGATCGTGACAGACGGTCATCCTGACCCTGAGCGCCGCGAAGGGGAAGGATCGCGCGGCCTCCTCTAC
>JANNSD010000065.1:0-13111 GCA_031402225.1 Gemmatimonadota bacterium
ACCGCCAGCCCCCGCGCGCGGAACCTGCTGGTTGATTGGGACGCAGTGCGGGGGCTCTTCCGCCGGATCGCGCCCCGGAACGCACCCGCGCTCATCTCGGCCACGCGGTCGGCGTTCCTGCGCCGGTCGCTGGTCGAGCCCCTCGTGGTGGACGAGGTTCGTCGCAGCGCGTAGCGGAGATACCGTCACACCAAGGGCGTACGTCGTGCCTCCTCGGGCTACGGCACGTCGGTGTTCTTGAACCAGATGTTGGCGCCCCGAGTGACGCTGACTGTCACCGTCGCGGAGACCGGCAGCGTGGTCCAGTTCGGCTCGGGAAGGTTGAGCTGGGTCGTGAAGTCAGTGCGGCCACAAGGCCGCGCCACACTATCCGGAGGGACCAACGTAGTATCCACAGTGAAGCACTGCAGTTTTGAGTAGATGAATACCTTGGCCATGCCCGTGCCGGGACGATTCGGTACCACGTCGATAGTTACCAGCACCGTGTCCACCAGCCCAACCGGCGCCTTCCACGCCTTCTGGCATACGACTGCCACGGCTCCATCGCCCTGCGGATAGATCCTGGGCGGCCCATTGGAGTACGCCACGCTGGGCAGCACCACTCCACCCACGGGCAGGGCCGTCACTGTTGCGACGGCCGCCGGCCCAACCGCATCATCGGTGAAATGATTGCTGGTACAGAGGTAGACGGTCCCGGCTTCGGGAAGCCAGAAGGTCGGCCCTGTAACGGACTCGCCGCCGGTGTCGTGAACGTGCACAACAACTGTGTCGGCAAGCGACCCGCCCTGAATGGTAGCGATCACGAGATACGAGCCGACAGCGTGACCTGCCTTGAAGAGGCCGTCAGCTGCAACGGTATTGTAAGGCGCGGTTGCGGGTGGCGGGGCGGACGTCGCCGTCCAGTTCACCGCCACCGGGGCCGTGGTCCCGCCGCTCAGCCGGCCGATCGCGGAGTACACAAAGGTGGCGCCTGGCTTCAGGCGCACCAACGTGTCGGTGGTGATCTCGATCGCGACGAGATTGGGTGGCGGGGTGGTGATCGTCACACTGGCTGAGCCCGTGACCGCGCCACCAGTCGCGGTGGCGGTCACTTGGTACGATCCATCAGCGGCGCCGGCCGTGTACAGTCCGGCGGTTGTGATCGCGCCACCGGTGGCGCTCCAGTCGACCGCGACGGCGCCAGTCCCGCCACCACTGTAATGTCCCGTCGCGACAAACTGCTGCGTCGCGCCCGGTGCGAGCGAAACAGTGGCCGGTGCAACGGAAATGCTGGTGAGCACGGGTGGTGCGGCGGTGACGGTCACCGCCGCGGCCTTGCTGATCGACCCACCCTGCTCCGTGGCCACCACCTGAAAATTGCCGGCCACTGATCCCGCGGTGTACACGCCGGTCGCGGACGTGGTGCCGCCGGTAGACGACCAGGTAACGGCGGTGGGCCCACTGCTGCCATCACTGAAACGCCCGGTGGCGGTGAACTGCTGCGTGGTGCCTTCCTGCAGGGTAGCCGACGCCGGGGTCAGTTCAATGGAAGTCAGGGAAATGTCCGGCGGACCGTCCCCACCGGAACATCCGACCAGAACAGCGACCAGCACCGCACCGGCCCCGTGGAGTACACGCTGCATGGTCCAACGTTTTGGGCCGCACTGTCGCAACACTTTCATGTACTGAATCCCGTCCTTGGATCGCACCAATGTCGTTTAATGACAATACATTGGCCCTGGCGCCCGTCACAACACCCGTGGCCGACACCGCCGTTGACACCATGATAGCATGACCCGGACCGACCTTGTGCAAGCAACCCGCGTACCATAACTTGCTGGTCAACAAGCAACAACCGGGGGCCAGTGAGGACTGTTCCGAGCGATCGGCGCCGAGACGCGACCCGCAGTCGCGAAGCTATTCTCGACGCCGCCGAACAACTGTTCGCAGCCCGAGGCTACGACGGGACCAGCCTGCAGGAGGTGGGGGCCACCGCCGGCGTGTCCCGCGGAACGCCCTCGTATTTCTTCCGCAGCAAGGCGGAGCTGTATCGCGCGGTGCTCGAACGCTCATTTGGCCAGGTGCGCGACGCGGTGAAGAGCGGACGCGAACGCGCCCTCAAGAGCGGCGAACCCCCCGACGTGGTACTCGCCGGCGCCGTGGGCGAGTACTTCGACTTCATCAGCGGGCATCCCCACTTCGTCCGCCTGCTCGAGTGGGAAGCGCTTCAGGGCGGCGGACAGCTCGGCGAATTGGGCCCACACCTTGGCGCCATTCACGAAGCCGTCGCCGCCATGGCGGATGAACTCGGCCTTGGGGTCAACGACCAGGAACAGGCGGAACAACTGGTCCTCTCCATTCTGTCGCTCTGCTGGTTCCCCCTCATCCATGCCCGCACCCTGATGCCAGGCATGGGGGGCAATCCCGACGATCCGGCGTTCGTCAGCAACCGCCGTCAACACATCATCGAGCTCGTGCTGCACGGCATGCGCGGGCGACTCACTCCGACTGTCTCCATCGCTGAGGCCTCATGACATCCGTCATCCCTGAAGCCCCCGCCGCGCCCGTAGTGCGGGCACCACTGGCCACCGAGCAGGAGGCCCGCGAAGTGGCCGAGGCGGCACGGGAAAAGGACTGGGAAAAGCCCAGCTTCGTGCGGCAACTGTTCGAGGGAAAGCTGCGGCTCGACCTCATTCACCCGTATCCCACGCAGTCGGCGGCCGAGATCGCCAAGGCACGGCCGTTCATGGACCGGCTCGAGCGCTTCCTGCAGGAGCATGTGGACAGCGACCGCATTGATCGCGAGGGGAAGATTCCGCCCGAGGTTATCCAGGGGCTGCGCGAACTCGGTGCGTTCGGGATCAAGATCCCGGAGGAGTATGGCGGCCTGGGCCTGAACCAGACGAGCTATACCCATGCGATCGGGCTGGTGACCAGCGTGGATGGGAGCCTCACGGCGCTCCTGTCAGCGGCACAGTCGATCGGCGTGCCCCAGCCGCTCAAGCTCTTCGGCACTCCGGAGCAGAAGAAGAAGTACCTGCCCCGCCTGGCGAAGGGCGCGATCTCGGCTTTTGCACTCACCGAATCCAACGTCGGTTCGGACCCGGCCGCGATGGACACCACGGCAGTGCTCTCGGATGATGGATCGCACTGGATCCTGAACGGTGAGAAGCTCTGGTGCACCAATGGCACGGTAGCCGAACTCATGGTGGTGATGGCGCGCACCGGATCGAAGAAGATCTCGGCGTTCATCGTCGAGGTGGACTGGGCCGGCGTGGAGGTGGTGCAGCGGCTTCACTTCATGGGGCTCAAGGGCATCGAGAACGGGATCATCCGGTTTACGAACGTAAAGGTGCCAAGGGAGAACATCCTGTGGGGCGAAGGTCGCGGCCTCAAGCTCGCCCTGGTGACCCTCAACACTGGCCGGCTCACGCTGCCGGCTTCGTCGGTGGCCGGCGCCAAGCGCGCGCTCCAGATTTCGCGGGAGTGGGCGTCCACCAGGGTGCAGTGGGGCCAGCCGGTCGGGAGACACGATGCGATCGCGCAGAAGATCGGACGCATGGCGGCGGAGACGTACGCCATGGAAGCGGTGAGCGACCTGGCGTCGCTCATGGCCGACGAGGGCAAGGTCGACATCCGCCTCGAGGCAGCGCTGGCGAAGATGTGGAACACCGAGCTCGGCTGGCGGATCGTGGATGACACCCTGCAGATCAAGGGCGGGCGGGGCTACGAGACGGCCGACAGCCTGCGGTCGCGCGGGGAGAAGCCCGACCCGGTCGAGCGCATGATGCGCGACTTCCGGATCAACCTGATCTTCGAGGGCTCGAGCGAGATCATGCGGCTGTTCATTGCGCGGGAAGCGGTGGACACCCATTTCAAGGTCGCCGGCGCCCTGATCGACCCCAAGGCACCGATGAAGGCCAAGATGAACGCGCTGCTCAAGTCGGCGATGTTCTACGGCACGTGGTACCCCCGGCTGTGGTTCAGTCTCCGGGGCCGGCTCGGCTTCGGCGAGTTCGGGACACTCGCCACACATATGCGCTTCGTCGAGCGCAACAGCCGCAAGCTGGGGCGCACCATCTTCCATTGCATGGTGCGGTTCGGCCCGAAGCTGGAGAAGCGGCAGGCTGTGCTGGGGCGGATCGTGGAGATCGGGGCGGAACTGTTTGCGATGGCGGCGACGATTTCCCGCGCCGAGGCGGCAAGGCGGCAGGGCGGCAAGGCGGCAGGAGACGCGGTCGAGCTGGCTGACGTGTTCTGTCAGCAGTCCCGGCGACGGGTGGATGAGAAGTTTGCCGCGGTGTGGAGCAACGACGATGTGGCCACCTACGCGGTCGCGCGGAAGGTGCTCGACGGCGGGTACAGCTGGCTCGAGCAGGGCATGGTCGGCACCCGGGGGGACTGACCCCCGGCCAGTTGGTCGAGGACACTATATTCCGGCGGCTCCCATCCACCGGAATATCGCATGGCAATCGCCGAAGGCAGGACCGTCCCATTTACCGGCCCCGAGGCGATCGATGTCGCCGTCCTCGAGACGTTCCCCTATGAGGGGCCGGACCAGGAAATCGTCACGGAAACCCGCGAGTTCAGCGCCGTCTGTCCCTACAGCGGCCTGCCGGACTTCGCGTTGCTGCGCATCGCCTACGTCCCGTCGCGCAGCTGCGTCGAGCTCAAGAGCCTCAAGTACAACATCACCAGCTACCGCAGCGTCGGGATCTTCCAGGAGCACGCCACGGCTCGGCTCGCGGAGGACCTCTTCCGCCTGCTGGCGCCGCAGAAGCTGGTCGTGACCACCGTCTATAACACCCGCGGCGGCTTTGATACGACCTGCTCGGTGACGCTGCCCGCGTGACCGACCTCCTCCACTCGCTCCAGGCCGCACTCGGCTCCACCTACCGGCTCGAGCGCGAGCTGGGCGGGGGCGGGATGAGCCGCGTATTCGTGGCCACGGAGACGGCGCTCGGGCGTCGAGTGGTAGTCAAGCTGCTCTCGCCGGAACTGGGGCACGGCATCAGTGCCGACCGGTTCCGGCGCGAAATCCAGATGGCCGCCCGCCTGCAGCATCCGCACATCGTGCCGCTGCTGGCCGCAGGCGAAGTGAAGCTCGAGGGCTCGAACACCGCCCTGCTCTACTTCACCATGCCGTTAGTGGAGGGCGAGTCGCTGCGGGTCCGGCTGGCGAAAGGTCCCCTGCCCTCGGCAGAAGCGATGCGGGTACTGCGGGAGGTGGCCGATGCCCTCGACTACGCCCACCGGCAGAACATCGTCCATCGCGACATCAAGCCCGACAACATCCTGCTTTCCAATGGTCACGCCGTGGTCACCGACTTCGGCGTGGCCAAGGCGTTGAGCACTGCAACCTCGACGGACGTGAATGCCACCGCCACGAGCGTCGGCACGGTCATCGGTACCCCGGCCTACATGGCACCGGAACAGGGTGCCGGCGACCCCGATGTTGGCCCTGCAGCAGACATCTACGCCCTCGGCGTCACCACCTTCGAGATGTTGTCGGGCCAGACACCGTTCAAGGGGACAACCCCGCGCGCAATCCTGGCGGCGCAACTCACCAGCGAAGCGCCAGCGCTCGACAACTACCGGCAGGACCTCGCGCCGGCCCTGCCTCCACTGGTGCGACGGCTCCTGTCGAAGGAGCCATCGGCGCGGCCTTCCGCCGGCGAGTTGCTGGGCCTGCTCGAACAGGTCGGGACGCCCGCCCCGGGTACCCTGGTCACGCCGCCGATGCCGGTGCGGCGGGCCCAACCGAGCGGCCTCCGGATCGGATTGATCGTCGCCGGTGTTCTGGCGGCCCTGTTGCTCGGCCTGCGCGTCACCGGTCTCCTGCCGATGCGCACCCTGCTCGCCGAGGGAAAGTTCGGCTCCCGCGACCAGGTGGTACTCGCCGATGTGGAGGTGCCCGGCGACTCGGCTCTCGGCAGCGCACTGACCGAAGCGCTGCGCGTGGACCTGTCACAGTCGGATGTACTGCAGCTGCTCTCGTCGTCGCAGGTCCGGTCGACGCTCCGGCTCATGCAGCAGCCGGAGGATCGTGCGCTGGGCTCCACGTTTGCCCGCGAGGTGGCGGTGCGAAGCGGTGCCAAGGGCGTCATCGCGGGACGGGTGGAGCGGGTGGGCGGCCAGATGATCGTGACCCTCCGCCTCGTGTCACCCGAGTCGGGCGACGACATGGCGGCGTTCCGCGAAACCGCGAAGGACTCGACCGGACTGTTGGCCGCCCTCGACGCCGTCACGAAGCAGCTGCGCCGGCGCATCGGCGAGTCGTTGCACAAGGTGCGCGCGAGCCAGCCGATGGAGGCGGTAACCACGTCCTCGCTGGTGGCACTGCAGAAATATTCCCAGGCCGTCGCGGCCACGAATCGCGGCGACTACCCGCAGGCCCAGCACCTGCTGGAGGAAGCGCTAGCCATCGACACCGCGTTCGCGATGGCATGGCGCAAGCTTGGCGTCGTCTTCGGCAACCAGGGCGAGTCCTTCAAGGCTCGACAGCCCGCGACGCGTGCCTTCCAGTTCCGGGACCGCCTGCCCGACCGCGAGCGCTACCTCACGACGGGGACCTACTATACCACCGTCGGCTTCGATGAAGACAAGGCGGCGGCGGCGTACCGATCGGCGCTGGAGATCGATTCGTTGGACCCAACCGCCGCGAACAACCTCGCCACCATTCTTGGAAACCAGGGGGACGACTCGGCCTCGGTGGTGTACTACCGGCGTGCGCTGGTGGAGCGCGACTCGAGCCCTGTGGCGTTCAGGAACCTGATCCTTGCGCTCATCGACGCTGGCCAGCTGGACAGTGCCGAGGCGTTGCAGCAGGCTGTCCTGAAGCGCGTACCGGGCAGCATCGAGATCCAGAGCACTGCCAATGCCCTCGCGGCCGTGAGGGGCGACTACGCCACCTCCGAACGCCTGGCCCGCGCCACCAGCGCCAACCCGGACTACCCGCTCAACCTCCGGATAGATGCCTTGGGCTGGGCCATCGCCGGCTCGGCGGCGCAGGGCAAACTGCAGCGCGCCAGCGCGGACGCCCGCGATCGCGCCGCGATGGGAACCACCTTGGGCCGGGCCGGCGCGTACTACGGCTCGTTTGCGTACATCGCCAGCATGGACGCACTGTACCGCAACCACCCAGAGCGGGGGAAGCAGCTCCTCGATTCAGTCCTCGCCGCCAGACCACTCGCCGGAACGCCTCCGGACGAGCGGCCCTATCACGACCTCGCGTATACGTACGCCCTCGCCGGCGACGCCAGGCGAGCCCGAGCGCTGCTGGCCGAGGGCGCGGCCGTGGTTGACACGGCGCAATGGCGCTCCATGGAACCCTTCCGCCGCATGATCGCAGGTCTGCTGTTGCTGCAGGAGGGCCGGCCCGAGGAGGCAATCAGGGAGAATCGCGCGGCCCTGGGCAGAAATTCAGAGTGCCGACCCTGTGCCATGGCGGCGCTGGGCCGTGCGTTCGACGCGGCGGGCCAGCCTGATTCTGCGATCTGGTGGAGTGAGCGATACCTCGCCAGCACCAAAATGGTCCGGTTGTATGAGGACTTCCAGTCCCGGGGACCAACGTACCGCCGACTGGCTGAGCTGTACGAAGCGAAGGGCGACCGCGAGATGGCGGCGAGCTACTACCAGAAGTTCATCGACCTCTGGCGCGACGCCGATGCCGACCTGCAGCCGCAAGTGGCGGACGTGAAGAAGAAGCTGGCCAAAGTGGTGGGCGAGAAGTGAACAACCTGCAGGAGCAGCTGCAAGGGGCCTTGGGGGATGCCTACCGGCTCGAGCGAGAGCTCGGCGGCGGCGGGATGAGTCGCGTCTTTGTGGCAACGGAGACAGCACTCAACCGGAAAGTGGTGATCAAGTTCCTGGCGCCGGAGCTGGCGGCCGGCGTGAGCGCCGACCGGTTTCGCCGCGAGATCCAGCTGGCCGCGCGACTGCACCATCCGCACATCGTACCGCTGCTCGCCGCCGGCGAGGTGAAGCTCGAAGGCGACCAGACGCTGCTCTACTACACCATGCCGCTGGTGGATGGTGAGTCACTCCGCGCGCGACTTGCGCGTGATGGCAAGCTTCAACCCTCCGAAGCCCTCCGCATCTTCCGGGAGGTAACCGACGCGCTGGCCTACGCCCACGGCCAGGGCGTGGTGCATCGCGACATCAAGCCCGACAACATCCTGCTCTCTGGTGGTCACGCCGAGGTTGCCGACTTCGGCGTGGCCAAGGCGCTGAGTTCCGCCAACTCCACGGACCCGGCGCTGACGGCAACGAGCATTGGCATGGTGATCGGTACGCCGGCGTACATGTCGCCGGAGCAGGTGACGGGCGACCCGAACGTGGGCCCACTGGCCGACATCTATTCCCTTGGCGTCACGGTGCATGAGATGCTGGGTGGCAAGGCGCCGTTCACCGGCCCGACCGCGCAGTCTGTCCTCGCCGCACATCTCACTCAAGAAGCGCCGTCACTGGACACGCTGCGCAGCGACCTGCCGCCAGCGCTGGCACCGCTCGTTCGCCGGTGCCTCGCAAAGGATCCGGCCGGCCGGCCGGTGAGTGCCAGTGACCTCCTGCGGCAACTCGAGCAGGTAGTCCAGCCGACGCCGCAGCCGGGCACGCTGGCGAGCGCCATCCCCACGAAGCCGCACCGACGCTGGATGTCGATCGGAGCGGGCGCTGCTGTCGCGGCAATCGTACTCGCGGGGCTCTGGTTTGCCGGTGTGCTGGGCCCGCGTTCCCTCGTGGCCGAGGGGAAGTTCACTTCGCGCGACGCGGTCATGCTGGCACGGGTGGACGTGGTGGGCGACTCGGCGCTGAGTGGCGCACTGACCGAGGCGTTGCGCATCGACCTGGGTCAGTCGGGCGTGCTGACGCTGGTGCCGACGTCGCAGGTACGGAACGCGCTCACGATGATGCGCCGCCCCGTGGAATCGGAGCCGAATGCCGAGGTGGCGCGCGAAGTCGCAGTCCGGACTGGGGCGAAGGCGGTGGTGGTGGGTCGCGCGGAGCCGGTTGCCGGCCAGTACGTGGTAACGCTACGGCTCATTTCCGCCGAGACCGGCGATGACCTGGCGGCGTTCCGTGAGTCGGCTACTGGCCAGAACGAACTCCTTCCCGCGCTTGACCGGGTGTCCAAGGAACTGCGTCGGCGCATCGGCGAGTCGCTGAGAAACGTGCGGGCCAGCCCGCCTATGGAGCAGGTGACCACGTCCTCCATGGCGGCGCTGCAGAAGTATTCGCAGGCGACCAGCGCCTTCGAGCGGACGGACTACGATCGGGCCATTGCCCTGCTGAACGAAGCGGTGGCGATGGACACCACCTTCGCCATGGCATGGCGAAAACTAGGCGTCGCCATCGGCAACAAGGGCAACCGGGCCCGGGCGGTCGAGCCCCTGCGCCGGGCCTTTGCACACCGGGACCGCCTTACAGAGACCGAGCGATACCTCACCGAGGGTAGCTACTACTCATCGGTCGAGTACGACATCCCGAAAGCGATTGCCGCCTATCGATCGGTGCTCGACGCGAATCCGATGGAGCCGACGGCGAACAACAACCTCGCGCTGATGCTGGACATTCGGGGACAGTACGCCGACGGGGCAGCCCTCATGTCCAACAACGTCCGGGATACGATGTCCGGCCTGGGTCCCGGCGGTTACCGGAATAGCGTGTTCGCATGGCTGAGTGCCGGCCGTGTCGACAGCGCACGGGCAACTCTCGCCGCTGGGTTCGTTCGCTATCCCGACGACCTGAGCCTGAAGGCATCGCAGGCGCTCCTCGACTACGTCGAGGGAAAGCGATCCGATGCCCAGGCGCTCGCCCTCGCGGTCGGTGGGGACGCGCGCACGGCAGGTCCGCTTCGCTCGCTGATGCTAGTGGGAGCGGCCAGGATCCCGGCCCTCGAGGGACAGCTCCGTGCGGCGAGCGACCTCGCGCGGCAGGGCCTCGCCTTCGAAGCAACGCAGGATCGCCCATTTGACTACTACCGGGCGGCGGGACTCCTGGCCGAGGTCGAGGCGATGAGGGGCGGCGACGCGGGTCGAGGGCGGGCGCTGCTCGATTCGACCGTCTCTCATGGACCATTCAAGGCTTCGCTTGCCGCGGAGCGCCCGTATGCCGAGCTGGCAGTCCGGTATGCGCGACTGGGAGACGCGGCACGTGCCCGGGCCCTTCTTGCGGAGGAAGCCAGCGCCCTCGACTCGCTGGAACTGCGCGGTGCCGCAAGCAGCCGGGCCGCGGCCCTGGGCGAGATCGCGATGGTCGAGGGAAGACCGACGGAGGCCATTGCCCAGTTCCGGGCGGGTTTCGCCGCTGATGCAAGCTGCCTGCCCTGCTTCGCCGGGGAAATGTCGCGCGCCTTCGACGCCGCCGGCGCTCCCGACTCGGCGGCGGCGTGGGGCGAGCGGTACCTCGCCAGCACGAGCCGGTTCCGCAACGCCGTGGACTGGCGCGAATTACCGCCCCTGCTCGTTCGCCTCGGTGACATCAACGCCGAGAAGGGTGACCGGGCAAAGGCGGCAGAGTACTACCAGAAATACATCGACCTGCGGCGCGAAGCAGATCCCGTGCTTCAGCCGCAGGTCGCAGAGGTCAAGAAGAAGCTCGCCAGCGTAGCCGGCGAGAAGAACTAGCTACTTCATCGCCAAGCCGGGCGACGGCTTCATCGGCGCCGGCGCCGTGACATCCTTCTTCGGTCCGCGCGCCAGCAGCTCCGGCAGGTTGGCCAACTGCAGCGCCGTCACCGCCATCACCGCCGACGCCTGGATCAGGTCGCCGGGCACCGCGTGATCGTAGGTGTCCACCTGCGAGTGGTGCGTGTGGTTATAGCCGCGGGGTTCCTGGTCGAAGTTGAACCCCGGCACGCCATACGGGATGAACGCCAGATGGTCGGTGCCCCCCTTGTTGGCATCGCGGACCGTCTTGGCGCCGAGTGACGTGACGGGTGCCAGGAGATCAGTCCACAACTGCTGGAACTCCGGCCGCCCCTGCAGTGCCTGCCCCGTGATCATTCCCGTCCCATTGTCGAGTACCAGCACCGCCTGGATCTTGTCGGCCTCGGCGGCGTGCTGCGCGGCGTACGCGATGGAACCGAGCAGGCCCTCTTCCTCACCGCTGAACAGGATGAAGCGGATGGTGCGCTTCGGCTTGACGCCCGACTGGGCGATGGCGCGGGCCGCCTCGAGCACCACCATGGAACCGGTGCCGTTGTCGGTGACGCCGGTGCCGAGGTCCCAGCTATCGAGGTGGGCACCGAGAATGACGACCTCATCGGGCTTCTCGCTGCCCTTGATCTCGGCGATGGTGTTGAACTGCTCCACCGGCTTGGTGCCGAGCGTGTTGGTGATGTTGCCGGCCAGGACCGGCGGGTTGCCCCGCTGCATCAATCGATCGAACAGCGCGTAATCCTCGTGGGACACGACGAGGTTGGGCAGCGGGCTCACCGAGTTGGGGGAGCCGCTCATCGTCACGAGCCCGAATTCCTTGGATCCGTCGGTGAGGATGCCAAGCGCACCAGCCGCCTTGAGGCGCCAGGCGCGGTCATACGCAGCCTGACGGAACTCCTGCATCGCCTTCGGATCGGTCGGGCGCTGCTGGAACGCCGCCTGCCGCCTGGCCTGCGCATCCTTGGCGGCCTGGGAGTCGGCGGCCGTCATCGACGGGCCGTCCGGGTTCCAGATGTTGGCGGGATTGCTCAGCATCAGCCACTTGCCCTTCACCTTCGGCAGGTAGGCGTCGAGGCTGTCGCCGGGTGTGCCGTTGATGCGGATCACTTCGCCAGTCATCGTCTTGCCGCCGGTGCCGGCGGTCCAGGCCCAGCTATGCGCCGTGATGGCGCGCGCGAACGGCTGCACGATCCTGAGGCTGGCGTCGCCCCGCTCCCACGTTACACCAAACACGTAGGACTCGAGGTGCGAGGTGAGGCCGTAGGCCTTGAACCGTTCCATCGTCCAGTCATTGGCCTTCTTCATCGCTGCCGAGCCGCTGAGGCGCGGGCCGATCATGTCGGAGAGCCAGGCCAGGTTCTGCATGACCTCCGAGTGGTTGAGCGCCTGGTCGAGCACGGCGCCAACGCCGGCAGTGTCCACCGTGATGGTGGGCGCCGGTGCGGTGGCGGTAGCGGTCTGGGCGCGCAGCGATGCAAGCGGCAGCGCAACAACGAGCAGCGCAAGGAGTGAGCGTGTCTTCATGGTCCGATGGGATAGGGATGGGCGAAGAATCTACTGCCGCGGCGCCGGCCACGCTCCCTTCCAGTCGCGCATCAACCAGAGACGTCGCGAGGTCACTTGGGCGTGGCCCCGGCGCATCTCCACGCGCTCGCCCTTTTCCACCGAACCGAAGAGGGGTGCGAGCGTCGCGATCACGGGTTCCGGGGCATCGTCGGAGCGGTCGGCCAGCACCAACAGCAGGTCGTCGCCGGCCTGCGCGCTATCACGGAAGGCCGGCCAATAACGGTACTGGTTGTCGCGACCGCCGAGGTTAAGCGAGAAGACGGCGGGATGGTCCGGCAGGAGGAAGGCGAGCTCCGAGGCATCCTGATAGCGGTCGGCCGCTACCCAGGGCCGGCGCTGGCCCGCGCCAAGGGTGCTATCGACCGCGGTGGCGAGGTCGGCCCAGCCATACGCGCGCGCCGTCGGATCTCGCCGGGCTGCCAAGGGGACGACGGGTGTCATTGATTGCAGGTACAACGCAGCGGTACCGATGAATCCCATTGCCAGGCCGATGCGGCGCCACTTCGCCGATGCGCCGGCAAAGGCACTCGTCCCCAGCAGCGCTGCGATCGGCACCCAGGCGAGCGCGGGCCAGTTGGCTTCCACCCGACGGCGGAGAGCGCTGTAGACGAAAAGCATCGCGGTGGAGATCGCGACGGCCGCCAGCACCCGCTGCACCCGGTTTGCACCGAGCGCGGCCCGCGCGACGGCCATCATGCCCAGCACGAACAACACCGGCGAGGCCAGCAGAGCCTGTCCCCCCAGCAGCTCCAGTTCGCGCCGCCAGGCAGCGCCGCCGACCGGGTTGCCCAGGCCATGCTCCAGCTGGAAGCGGAACGAACTCCAGTCGTGGAGCGCGTTCCAGCGCAGCACCGGCAACATTACGAGGCTCGCCACCAGTACCGCCGCCCAGGGGCCCGCGGTGCGGA
>JANNSD010000066.1:0-16929 GCA_031402225.1 Gemmatimonadota bacterium
ATCCCCCGCCTTTATTGGTCGTCTGTCTTCTGTGTTCTGTCGACTGTCTTCTGTTTGTCGTCAGCGTTTCCGGAGCCGCGGCCTGCTGACGACTCCCTGCCGACTGTCGACTGCCGACTGCTAGCTCTCTGCTTCCACATACGCCGCCGCATCATCCGGCCCGCTGCTCGCCGCACTGTGCGGATGCAGCGCGATCATCAGTTCATCCGCCCGCGGCAAGTCGGCCAGGTCACGCAGGCCGAGCAGTTCGAGGAACGACGGCGTGGTGCCATAGAGCAGCGGACGACCCAGCGCCTCGCTCCGCCCCACCACCTCGATCAATCCCCGCTCCTGCAGCGACCGCAGCACCCCGCCCGCCGACACCCCGCGGATCTCCTCGATTTCCGCCCGGCCCACCGGCTGCCGGTACGAAATGATCGCCAGCGTCTCAAGGGCCGCACCGGTCAGCCGCGGTGTCCGCACCGTGAACTGCGCCCGCTCGATCGCCTCGGCCAGCGCCGGGCGTGTCAGGATCTGCCACCCGCCCGCCATCTCGACCAGTTCCACGCCATGCTGAGCGAAGTCGAGCAGTTCCTTGAGTTCATCGAGTCCGGTGCGCACGTCGGCGAGCGTCGCGTCAGCGTCGAGTGTCGCCAGCTCCTCGACGGTCAGGGGACGCGGCGCGCTGAAGAGCGCCGCTTCAATCAGCTGGGAGAGGGGATTCACGGCGGATCACCATGGCAGCAAAGGGAGCATCCTGGGCAACGCGCAGCAGGCCGCGTCGCGCGAGTTCGAGCAGGGCAAGCAGGGTGGACAGGACATCCACGATCGTGGGGCTGGCGCCGAGTGCTTCCCGGAAGGTGATCTCCGGCGACTCGCGCAGCAGCGTTTCGATGCGGAGCGTGGCACCCTCCACGTTGAGCGGACGCACCACCACCCGGTGCAGCACCGGCGTGGGAATACCGTTGATGACCCGGTCCACCGCGGCGAGCAGGTCCACCAGGCTCAGCTCGAGCGGCGGCGGCGGCAGCTCCGGCGGCATCGGCAGGAAGGCGCGCGCATGCTGCAGCGCGCGACGGTCGGCCTGCCGCTGCAGCCACAGCGCGATCTCCTTGATCTGCTGGTACTCGAGCAGCCGGCGCACCAGCGCCGCGCGCGGATCCTCCCAGCCCTCCTCCTCCGAGCGGCGCGGCAGCAGCATCTGCGCCTTGAGCCGCACCAGCCGGCTCGCCATGTCGAGGTAGTCGGCGGCCTGGTTGAGGCCCAGCTCGTGGACCACGCCGAGGAACTGGTCGGCGATCTGCGCGATGGGAATGTCGGCGATCTCGATCTGCTGCTCCCGCAGCAGGTGCAGCAGCAGGTCGAGCGGACCGTTGAAGCGGTCGAGCTGCACCACGAACCCCGACGCGCCACCGAGGGCGATGGTGGGCGGGCTGGTCGAGGTCATCCGAAGATCCGCCATCCGTCACCCACCGCGAACGGTGCGATGACGCGCATGATGACGTTCAGCAGCAGGAAGGCCGGCGTCAGGAACCACACCAGCACCGGCCGCAGGAATGACACCAGCACCAGGACGAGGATGAACCCGAACCGGTGCAGCTCCCGGTACTTCGCCCCCCACGCCGGGGGAAGCAGGTAGTAGAAGATGTGCGACCCGTCGAGCGGCGGGATCGGGATCAGGTTGAAGAAGCAGAGCAGCAGGTTGAGCCAGACGCCCCACATCATCATCCGCTGCGCCGCGTCGAACACGCTCACCATGCCGGGTGCCGTCCGCGCCAGCAGGCCGAGCAGCACGAACAGCAGCGCAAACACGAACGACAGCACGAAGTTCGTCGCGACGCCCGCCGACGAGACGATGATGTCGCCCTTCTTGTAGTTCCGGTACTTCCGGGGGTTGACCGGCACCGGCTTGGCCCCGCCAAACACGAACTGCCCGCCCGAGAGCAGGAAGGTGATCGCCGGAAACGCGATGCTCATGATCGGGTCGATGTGCGGCAGCGGATTGAGCGTGATCCGCCCCAGCAGGTAGGCGGTATCATCGCCCTGCTTGTACGCCGCCACCGCATGGGCGTACTCATGCGCCACCAGCGAAAAGATCAGGGCGGGAAAGGCGATGACGAATGTCGCGAGCGCTGAAGCGTCCAGGGTCGTGGTCCCGCGCGTGGAGGTCCGGGGCCCGGTGGAAAGGCCGTGATTCGACCGGGGTAAGCTAATGGCCCCACCCCCGAGCCGAAACGCCGCGTCCGCTTGACCGGGCCGGGGGCGGGGGCTATATATCCCCGCCTCTGATCAGCACTTGAACGCTTTTGAACCCGAGGTTGATGGTGCCACGAACCAAGTCGGCCAAGAAGGCCATGCGGCAAACCAAGACGCGTACCGAGCGCAACCGCGCCCAGCGCAGCCAGCTCCGTAACGCGGTCAAGAAGGTTCGCGCCGCCGGCACCGCCGATGAGGCCACCAAGGCGTTTGAAGCCGCCCAGAAGGTCCTCGACCGCGCCGGTCGCAAGAACCTCATCCATCGCAACACCGCCGCGCGGCAGAAGAGCCGGCTAGCCAAGGCCGTCGCGAAGATGGGGAAGAAGTAGGCGTTAGGCGTTGGGCCTTAGTAAGAAGGCAAAACCCTCCGATCTTTTGACCGGAGGGTTTTCTGTTGCTGCCTAACGCCTAGAGCGCCGCCAACTCCGCCCCACACCGCTCACAATACCACTCCGTCGGCCGGTTGAGCGTGCCGCACTCCCCGCACTTGAGTGTCTTCACATTCGCCGTCGAGCCCGGGCGCGCCGCCGGTGCCGCATCGTCCGCCTGGCTATCCACCGCGACCGGCGGCGGCTCCTGCGCCACGTCGATCGCCCGCATCGAACCGCTGTCCGACTTCCTCGGTGGCATCTTCCGCGGCGCCTGCTCCCCCGTCACCGACTTGAGGAATGCCAGCTCGTCGACCGGGGCCACCGGCTTGGCCGGCGGCATGGTGCCACCCGCGCGCGGCATCGCTCCCGGCGTCTTCGGCACGAACCTCGGTGCCCCCGAAGCGGGAGACGCCGGCGCCTCGGGCTCAATGACTGGTGCCGGCATGGGGGTCGGGACCCTGAGCGTTGGAGCCGGCGGCGGCGGGACCGGAGCCGGGGCCGGCTTGGCTACCAGGTGCATCACCGCCGACAGCCGAGTGATCTCCCCCTGCTCCGCCCCGATCCGCCGACCGATATCGTCCAGCGCCGCCTCCGCCTCCGCCCCGACCGCGCCCCACTCGTCATCGGTGTATTCCCCCACCGTGTGACGGATTTCCGCCTCGGCGAGGCGTTCCTGGATGTCGGTCTGGCGTGCCTCGAGCGAGGCCAGCGACTCATTGTGTCCGGAGAGCGCTGTCTCCACCGAGGCCACATGCGACCGGAGCTCCACCAGTACCGTATCGAGCCGGGCCTGGTAGTCCGAGCGGACCTTCTGCCGAACTGCGTCCGGCGCCTTGGCACCGCTTCCGTCGAGCTTGGCCAGCCACTGCTCGTACTGTTCCCGTTGCTGCAGCAGGTGATCCACCTGCGCCAGGGGGGAATCGGTATCAGCCATCGCGAACCCTCTCACAGAGATGATCCAATGTAATTCTGTCTCAGGGCGTCCGCTGGAAGGCCACTTGCCCCCGGACGATGGTCAGGTCCGCCCGGCCGGTCAGGGTACGTTCGGCAAATGGCGTGTTCCGGCTCTTGGAGAAGAACGCCTCCGGCTTCACCACCCACTGCACCGACGGGTCCAGCACCACCACGTCGGCCGGAGCGCCGGTCGCCAGCGTGCCCCCGGGCAGGTTGAAGGTGCGGGCCGGCGTCGTGCTCATCCGGAGCAGCAGGTCGGGGAGCGACAGGAGTCCGGTGTTCACCAGCTCCGCCATCGCCAGCCCGAACGCCGTCTCCAGCCCGATGATGCCGTTCGGCGCGTCGTCGAACTCCCGCTCCTTCGCATCGTAGTGATGCGGCGCATGGTCCGTCGCGATCACGTCGATGGTCCCGTCCTTGAGACCCTGCCGGATCGCCTCGCGATCCAGGTCTTCCCGGAGCGGCGGGTTCATCTTCGCATTCGTGTTGTAGCCCAGGCAACTCTCGTGCGTCAGCGCGAAGTGATGCGGACATGCCTCGGCGGTCACCCTGAGCCCCATGTCCTTCGCCCGGCGGATCAGTGCCACCGACCCGCGCGTTGACATGTGACAGAGGTGCACATGGCCCCCCGTCAGCTCCGCGAGGAGGATGTCCCGCGCCACCATGATCTCTTCGGCGGCCGCCGGGATCCCCTTGAGGCCGAGCCGGGTGGAGATGATCCCCTCGTGCATCGAGCCGCCCGCCGCCAGCGTCGGGTCCTCGCAGTGATCGGCCACGGGGATGCCGAAGGTCTTGGCATACTCGAGCGCCATCCGCATCAGGTGACTCGACGCCACCGGCTTGCCGTCGTCGCTCACCGCCACGGCGCCGGCGCCCACGAGCTCACCGAACTCGGCCAGCTGCTGCCCCTTCTGTCCCACGGAGACGGCACCGATGGGGTACACCCGCGCCTTCGCCGCCCGCTGCGCCTGCGCGATGACAAACCCCACCACGCCCTGGTTGTCGCACACCGGATCGGTGTTGGGCATGGCACAGATGCCGGTGAATCCGCCGGCCACCGCCGCCATGGCACCCGTCGCCACCGTCTCCAGGTCTTCCTGGCCCGGCTCGCGCAGGTGCACGTGCACGTCGATCAGCCCCGGTGCCACCACCTTGCCGGCGCAGTTGATCTCGAGCGCCTCATCCGGATTCCCGATATTGAGCCCCACTGCCTCGATGCGGCCACTCTTGAGCAGCACGTCGGCAACGCCATCGGAGCCGCGCGACGGATCGATGACCCGCCCACCGCGCAGGAGAATCGCTCTACTCATTCCCCGCCTCCCTCCCGCGCCGTTTGCGCCTTGCGCGCCCTACGCGCCTCGGCATCCTCACCCGCCCCACCCGCCTCGTCGGACCAATCTGGCGCTCCGCCGGCAAGGAGGTACAGCACCGCCATCCGCACCGCCACGCCATTCGTCACCTGCGGCAGGATCACGCTGTGCGGACCGTCCGCCACTTCGCTGTCGATTTCTACGCCCCGGTTCATCGGGCCGGGGTGCATGATGACGAGGTCCTTGGGGGCGCGGTCGAGCCGAGCCGTCGAGAGCCCGAACACCCGGTTGTATTCCCGCTGCGACGGGATGTAGCCCGCCGTCATCCGCTCCAGTTGTAGCCGCAGGATGTTGAGCGCGTCGGCCCACTGGATCGCGTCCTCGATGTGCGGGATCACGGTGACGCCGAGCGACTCCACATCGCGCGGCAGCAGTGACGCCGGTCCGCACACCGCCACCTCGGCGCCCAGCTTGAGGAGGCCATGGATGTTGCTCCGGCCCACCCGGCTGTGCAGCAGGTCACCGCAGATGGCCACCTTGAGTCCCTCGATCTTTCCAAACTTGTCGCGCAGCGTCAGGATGTCGAGCAGTCCCTGCGTCGGGTGTTCGTGCTTCCCGTCGCCGGCGTTGATTACGCTGGAGCGGATCCGCTTGCCCAGGAATTCCGCCGAGCCCGAGGAGGGGTGGCGGATCACCACCATGTCGATGTGCATCGCCTCGAGGTTCCGGGCGGTGTCGACCAGCGTTTCTCCCTTGCTCACCGAGGAGCCCGAGCTCGCCACGTTTACCGTGTCGGCCGAGAGCCGCTTCTCGGCGAACTCGAAGGAGATGCGCGTGCGGGTGGAGGCCTCGAAGAACAGGTTGACGATGGTCTTGCCCCGGAGCGCCGGCACCTTCTTGATCTGGCGCTCGCTCACTTCCTTGAACGGTTCGGCGGTATCGAGGATGAGCTTGATCTGCTCGGCCGAGAGGTACTCGAGCGCCGTGAGGTCCTTCCCGAGGGGAGTCGGCATCAGGGCCCCCGCACCACGGCGACCGCATCTTCGCCATCCAGCTCGCGCACCAGGACGTCCACCCGGTCGCCGGCAACGGCGCTCACGGTGACACCGATGATGTCGGCCTGGATGGGGAGTTCCCTGCCCCCGCGATCGATCAGCACGCAGAGCAGGATGCGGCGGGGCCGGCCGAAGTCGGCGCACTCGTCCAGCGCCGCGCGCACGGTGCGGCCGGTGTAGAGCACGTCGTCGACGATCACCACCGTCTTGCCATCCAGCTCCGGCAACTGCGTTTCCCCGACCATCGGCCGCGGGCCGATCGCCTGGAGGTCATCGCGGTAGAGGGTAATGTCGAGCTTACCGAAGGCGATCTGGGAAGATTCGGCGTCGTCGATGAGCCGCTTGAGGCGGGCGGCCAGTTCGACCCCGCGGCGCTGGATGCCGACGATGACGAGCTGCTCCGTGCCCCGGGCCCGTTCGACGATTTCGGACCCCATACGCGCGAGGCAGCGCGCGATGGCCCGTTCGTCCATGACTGCGGTGCGGGTAGGCATCGGGGCGGGAAGGTACAGGGGCTCCGTTGCCGTGGCAACGTGCCACTGGCGGCCGGCAAAACCGAGCTGCATTCTGGGAGGGTCGGCCTTCGTCACCAAACTTGGAGCAACCCATGCCCGATGCCCGCAGGCCCAGCCGCCTTACCCTCCGGATCCTCCTCTGCTACGCAGGCCTCGGAGTCGTCGGATGCCTCCTCCTGCTGGCGGCCTGCGCCGATATGGGGTTTCTGCAGGTGATCACGGTGGATGTGACCGGCTCTGGCTCGGGCAGCGGTACGGTCGTGTCCAGCGACCCAGCCGTCGATATCAACTGCACCATTACTGATGGGGTCGCGGGCGGGGAAACGTTCTGCTCTGCCGAGTTCGAGGACGCTGGGAACGGGGGCCTCTTCAACCTCGTGGCAACCCCGGCCGAAGGCAGCAGCTTCACTTCGTGGTCCCGCTGCAGCTCTTCCTCCGGCGCCACCTGCACACTGTCCTTCGGCGCCTCCAGTCGCGATACCAGCTTTTCAGTCACGGCCACTTTCACCCGCGACGCCCCGCTCAGCTGCAACAACCCAGTGGTCATCCAGGACCAGTTCACCGCCGACGCCGGGTGGACCACCACCGTGGTCGTCGGCAGCGGTACTCCGGCCCAGGCCGTGGCATTCCAGGCGTCTGGCGGCAATCCCGGAGGCTACCGGCAGATGCAGCACCTCTTCACCGGCACCGGCAGCATCACCGTGTACCACGACTACGGCACCACGACCTACGACCCCGTCAGCCAGGGCGCCATCGATCACATCAACTACTACGAAGACGAAATCCAGATCAACCCGCCCTTTGCCGGCGCGGCCGTCGCGGCCGGGTTTACCGTGAAGCAGGGCGCTGGACGGTACAGCATCATCCTCCGGCCGCCCGCCGGTGCGTTCACCAACACCGTCTGGGAGACGACATCGCTGATGGACCTGACGGCAGCGAGCTTCTCCGCCGGTCTCAACTTCAGCAGCACCGGTGGTCCTCTCACCTTCGGCTACTTCCGGGGCAACACCAACAACGCCGGCGCCCTCACCGTCACCCACGGCATCGACAACTGGAAAGTGGAGATCTGCCGGTAGCGCCCTCGCACGCGCGGCGGAGGGGGCGGACGATCCGTCCGCCCCTCTTCCCTATTCCCGCTGTTCCCGCTCCTGTTCCCCGTTCCCTCTTCCCTCTTCCCATAGTGCCTGTTCCCGTCCCTTGCGCCCCCCACCCCCGCGCTGCATATCAGGTATGCAGTCGAAGGCGTCGCCCGCCGCCGCGGCCCGTGCCGGACAGAACTGCCGCCCGACCCCTCCCGCGCCGACGGCTCACCCCCTGAGCCCGGAGCGCGTCATGCCCATCGTTCACAGGCTTTGCCGGCCTTCCCTTGCGGGGGTCGCCCTGCTCCTCGCCGCGGCATGTAGCACTGACAGCGGTGATCGCGTCAAGGTAACGGTCGATGGCTCCGGCACCGGCAGCGGCACCGTCCAGGCCCCCGACCCCACTGTGGGCATCGACTGCCGCATCGACGCCGGCACCGCGGGAACCCCGGAATGCTCCTCTTCGTTCGAGGACGCTGGCGGCGGCGGGAACTTCGACCTGGGAGCCACGCCAGACGCCGGCAGCGCCTTCACCTCCTGGACCGGATGCAACTTCACCTCCGGCACCATATGCACCCTCGCCTTTGATGCAGCACAAGGCGGCGATGTCGAGTTCAACGTCACCGCCACCTTCACGGCAACATCCGCGGCCTGCAACAACCCGCTCATCATCCAGGACCAGTTCGCCCTCGACGCCGGGTGGAGCGTCACGCCGGTCGTCAACAGCGGCTCCCCCACCCAGACCGCCGCTTTCCAGGCCACCGGTGGCAACCCCGGCGGCTATCGCCAGATGCAGCACATCTTCCCCGGCGACGGCGAGATCTACGTCTATCACTACTACGGTACCACCAGGTACAACCCCAGCACCCAGGGCGCCATCGATCACATCAACTACTCCGAAAACCAGATCGTGCTGACCCCCCCATTTGCTGGTGCCGACATCGGCGCAGGGTTCGTCATGAACCAGGGAAGCATCCCGTATTTGGTCGTGGTCCCGTCAACCGGACCCTTCAGCAACACAGTGTGGCAGACCGCACAGGTACCGGACGTGGTTGCGGCAGACTTCGTTGGCCTCAACTTCTCGGCCACCGGTGGGGAGATCACCTTCGGCTACTACCGCGCCAATACCCACATTGGTGGCGGCGCCCTTACCCTGACCCATGGCATGGACAACTGGAGGGTGGAGATCTGCCGCTGAACCAGTGGCTGGCTCACAGCAAGTAAGGAAGGGCCCCGTACGGGGCCCTTCTCACGACTGCCGACTCACTGAAGCAGCCAGGAAGACCGTGCCTCCGCTAGAACGTGTACGCCACCGAGTACAGCAACTGGAACGTGGTCACCGTCAGGTTGATGTCGACCGTCCCTCCGCCAACCACCAAAGTGCTCGTGGGGGATGCGCCAGCCTGGAACCCCAGTCCCACCGCGCCGGAAAGGCTCCCCGCCTTGAACGAGACACCGGCGGTGCCGCCCACGAAGTTGACCTGGCGAAAGAGCTCGTCCGGCCCCGGGACCGGCGACTGGTCGCTGTTGAGGCCCACATGCAGTTTCCAGCTGCCGGTAAGCGGCACCCGCATGCCCGCCGCAAGGTTCACGACCGAGCGATAGGCCAGCGTCACCGGCGTCAGCAGCACTGGGGTAATGACCGGCGCACCGCCATCCCGCTGCGACAGCCCGATACCCACACTGTCGCTCTGGTACAGGTCATACCGGCCGACGCTCGCGTACCAGCGAACGTTGGCCTCGACCTCCACCTTGCCGATCCTGGCCGCCGCGCCGGCCTTGAGCGCAAACGGGAGCTTGTAGTTCATCCGGGCGCTCGGGTCACGGAAAGTCAGGGTCTCGAAACCATTCTCGACCGCGGTGGCGCGCTGGTCACCATAAAAGCTGCTGCCGAACAGCCGCACGCTGCCCGTTTCGGCGGCCAGGCCCAGGGACACCGCCGGGATCACGTCCCACTGCAGGCCCGCGATCAACTTGACCAGCCAGACGCTTCCGTCCACGTCAAAGGCGCGGACGATAGAGCCCGCGTTGGTGGCATTGCTGGTCAGCGACGTGCTCTGCTGCTGTTGCAGGATGCTGACGATCGGCACCTGCAGCCCGGCGCCCACGCGAAACGTCCGCGAGACGTTGACGCCGGCGGCGAGTGAGGGAATCTGGGCGCGCAAGCGCACCCGGGTCCGGTACTCGAGCGTCAACGCCTGCCCGTCGATCAAGCCGGCTTCCGCCCCCGACAGCGTCCCCGGCTCCCACCCGATTGGCGAGAAGAGCGAGAAGCCCAGGCGCCACTTGGGGGTCTTGAGGACCGGATCGGCGATCACGACGCCGAGAAAGCCCCCCAGGTTCACGATGCGACTGCTGGACACCGGCTCTCCCACACCCTTGAGCCCGAGGGAGGTGAGCTGGAAGCCGGTCGAGCTGGCGTTGATCTCGGTACTCGCCGAGGCGGCGAGTCCGGCCGGGTTGTACACGTTGGCGAGTGGCCCCCGGGCGCGCGCGACGACGGCGCCCGATTCGAGCGCCTCCGTCTGGCCGATCCGAACGAGGTCGTAGTTGGGAATGATGCCGCCCGCAGGCGGCGAGGTCAGGATCTGGGCGGACGCGCGGGGTGCCGCCAACGTCACCAGCAGGACGACAGCCGGAAGGCGCATGGGCAAGGTCTCCCCGGCCTCCGGCTACCGGGGATCCTTACTCCACCACCGTCCAGGTCTCATCGATCTGGAATGCCGTCATCGCCTGCGCCACCGTGCTCGTCTCCTCGCCCAAGTCCTTCTGGGAGACGACGCCCGTCTGGTCCACCAGGAATGTCATGACCCCGCTGGCGCGATAGTCGGCGGGATACGCGACCATCGCGAAGCCGGCAGCGTTCGGAAGCAGGCGATAGTAGTAGCCATGATACGGGGTTCGGACACCGGTGGTGTCGTACCCCTCGCCCCCCGCCCGGGCCAGCAGCGGCCCCGCCGGGCTCAGCGCCTCGCCATCCTGCACCGGCCAGTACAACCCGTCCTGCTTGCCGGACGTGCTCATGATGCGTGTCGCGTACGCTCCCGCCTTCCGGCCATCGTGCGACGCGGCGGCATAGTCCTGCTGCGCACCGACCGCCCCGCGGCAGACCTTGATCGCGCCGAGCTCGTTGTGCCCGATCCGGCGGAAGACGATCTCCTCCCGGCCCGCTGCCCCGTCCCAGTGCCACTTGCCGTCCGCCTTCGCCAGCGGGATCGGCAGCGGCCAGTCGTCGCTGCCCACGTCGAGTATCAGCTGGTCGGGGGCGGACTCCACCAGCGTGTGCGTGGAGTCGAACCGGGCCAGGAACCACTCGCGCTCGGCGACATCCGCGATGGTGTCACCCGACGAAAGGATGTCCGCGCTTCCCGGGCCCAGAATGGCCAGGAGTTCCGGCACGCTGCCGTCGCGCGTCGCCTTCACGAACGCAGCCACCGCCTCGTCGGGCGACGCGTATGTACGTGCACCGGCATCCGGACCGGAAGCGACCGGCGCCGACTGGCGCTCGCCGCACCCGGCGCCGAGGATCAGCAGCACGGCGGCGCCCGCCACGAGCAGGCGCCGTTCAATGGTGATTGGCATCAGCGACCCTTTCCGGCGCCACGCGCGCTTGCTCCACCGCCCTTGGAGCCCATGCTGGCCTGGCCGCGGCTGCTCGCTGCGCGCGCGCTGCTGCCACTTCCGCCGCCACCGCCACCATACGCGCCTCCCTGTTTCTGTGGGGCCGGACGGCTCTGTGCCTGCGGCCGGGGCGCCGGACGCGACGCGGGCTGGGTCGATGGACGCGCCGCGGGCTTTGGTGAAGGACGCGCGGCCGGCTGCGTCGATGGACGCGCCGCGGGTTGGGTTGCAGGACGAGCCGACGGCGTCGGTCGCGACGCGGCGGCGTTGCCGGTCGACGGCCGCCCCCCGCCCTCTGCACCAAAGCCGCGATCACCATCGCCCGTGGGTGTTGTCGGCCGCGCGCTCGGCCGCGTGGCCGGCTGCGCCCCGGTGCTGGGCCGAGTGGCCGGCTGCGCCCCGGTGCTCGGACGGTTGGCCCCGGCGGTGCCCGGGCGGTTCACGTCGCGGGTACCCGGCGTCGCAGTCGCCCCACCGGGCCGACTGACGTTCCCCGGAACCTTGGCGCCCGGGCCACTCGGATTGGCGTTCGCCATGCCGGCGCCCGGACGCTGACCGTCGGCCTTGGGCCGCGCCCCCGCATACGCCCCCTCCGGCTTGCCGCCAGCAGCGGCGCCCTGGCCCGGACGGTTGCCGCTGGCGAGTGGCCCGTTGTTGTTGCCGGCACCGGGGCGATTGGTGTTGTTGCCGGGACCGTTGTCGTTGGTCCCGGGACGGTTGTTGTTCCCCGGACGGTTGTCGCTGGTCCCGGGACGGTTGTTGTTGTTCGCGAAGTTGTTGTTGTTGTTCCCGGTGCGATTTGGGGTGTTCTTGTTGTCGAACCGGTTGTAGTAACTCCCGCCGCCGTTGCCGTTCACCGTGATGTTCGTGGTGCGATTGTACTCGTTCCATCGGTAGTTGGGCGAAGGATTGTAGCCGTACACCGGCCGGTAGCCGGGGTAGTACGGAGGGCGGTACGGCGGCGGATAGTAGGGACGCCCACCATAGTACATGCCACCGTAGCCCCACGAGGGATACGGGTAGTAGTTGTTGTTGTTGTTGACCGCGGAGCCGATCGCCATGCCAAGCCCGAACGAGAGGAGCCCGATGCCGACGGCGGCACCACTACTGACACCCGAGGTGGTGGTCGTCGTTGTGGTGGTGGCGGGGGGCGCCGTGGTGTAGACCGTGACCGGATTGTACTGCGGCACGTACACCACCTTGGGGTCGGCCGGGGCGACTTCGATGTAGGAATCCCCGTTGTCGGCCTGCTTGGTGGCCACCGACATCTGCGGGCTCGACACCAGGTTGCCCGCGCTCTGCGCCTGCTGCCGCTTCCGTTGTACGGCGGCCATGACCGCCTGCTGGTCGGCCTGAAACGCCTGCCCGAGCTGGGTGGTCCAGTCCAGCTCCTGGCACATGTTGTCCACCACCTGCGGGAACAACACCAGGTACTGTGCACTCGGGGTGAAGCCCGCCGCCTTCGCGGCAGCAGCCAGCGCGTCGCCGGTCAGGTTCTGGTTCTGCAGCAGCCAGTTGCCCACGTCCAGCACTTCCTGCGGCGTGGTCGAGATGGTCAGGACCTGCCCGAGGAGCTGGTCCGGATAGAGCGCGATGGGGGCCACCAGCTCATCGACCGAGGCCGGCGGAAACACCGCCGTCTGGGCCAGTGCGGTGTCGGACGCCGCCGACTGGACCGGCCCGGCCGCAGAATCGGCGGTCTTCGACTTGCACCCGGCGCCCAGCCCTGCCGCGGTGATCAACAGCAACGCCACGAACGATGTCGTGGGGTGCGGAACGGTATTCATGCCGGCCACCCTTTCAGTCGAGCTGCGGCGCCACGAGCGCCATGAACGTGATACGGGCCCGGTGAAGCTGGCTCTTCAAGGCGCCGACATCCCCCACGGGTGTGCGTCGTGTTCCCTGTTTCCTAGAACGTGACCGCCAGCGAGTACAGCAGCTGGAATGTTTTCACCGTGAGCCTGGTGTCGACCACCGTGGGTTCAACCCCCACCGTGGTGGTGGGCGACTTGCCCGACTGGAAGCCGAGGCCGAGCGCGCCGGACACCCGCGAAATCCGGAACGACACACCGGCCGTCCCGCCAATGAGATTCACCTCGCGGAATATTGTTTCGGTGTCCGTGAGGGGAGACTGGTCGGTGGCGAAGCCCAGGTGCACCGTCCAACTCTTCGAGACCGGCATGCTGGCTCCAAGCGCCAGGTTGACGACGGACCCGAATGCCATCGGCACCGGCTCTAGCGTGACCGACTCCCGCACCGGCGGGCCGCCGTCAACTTGCGCGAGGGCGATGCCCACGCTGTCGCTGCTGTACAGGTCGAACTCATTCACCTTGCCGTACCAGCGCGCATTGGCTTCGACCTGCACTTTGCCGAGCCGGAGGGCCGCACCGCCCGACAGCAGGAAGGGCAACCTGTACTCCATGCGCGCGTTCGGGTCGCGGAACTCCACGGTCTCGAAGCCAGTCCCGAATGATCTCGTCCGCTGGTCGGAGTAGAAGCTGCTGCCCCAGAGCCGGGCGGTGGGGGTCTC
This sequence comes from Gemmatimonadota bacterium, assembly GCA_031402225.1. GTDB lineage: Bacteria > Gemmatimonadota > Gemmatimonadetes > Gemmatimonadales > GWC2-71-9 > JAGGAG01. Next base: position 13,671 of record JANNSD010000066.1, read on the forward strand.
GGCCATCAAGCCCAGCGACAATGTCGGCGTCGCGTCCCACTGCACGCCCACGGTGCCGCGCACCAGCCAGGTGCTCCCGTCTGCGGCGAATGCGCGGGCTACGGTCGACGCCTCCGTGGCATCACTCGCCAGGAAGGTGGTTTGCTGCTGCTGCAGGATGTTCACGATCGGCACCTGAAAGCCCAGGCCCAGGCGAAACGTCTTCGAGAGGTTGATACCGGCCGCCACTGACGGCACCTGGGCACGGAGCCGGACCTGCGTCCGGTAATCAAGCACGGCGTCCTGCCCAGCGACCAGCGCCGCTCCCTGCCCCGTCAAGGTACCGGGTTCCCACGAGAGCGGCGAGAAGATCGAAAAACCCAGTCGCCACTTCTTCGACTTGGCCAACGGCTCAGCGATGACCACGCCCAGAAACCCACCCAGGTTGGCGATTCGGCTGCTGGACACGTTGGCGCCCACACCCTCGAGCCCGAGCGACGTGAGCTGGTAGCCGGTCGAACTGGCATTGATCTCGGTCTTCTCCGCTGCCGCGAGCCCCGCCGGGTTGTACACGTTGGCGAGCGGTCCGGAAGCACGCGCCACCACCGCGCCCGACTCGAGGGCTTCCGTCTGGCCGACGCGCACCAGGTCGTAGTTTGGAAGAATGATGCCCTTGGGGGGCGACGTAAGCACCTGCGCCGCAGAGCGCGTCGAAAGCACCACCGTCGCCAGGAGGATGCCGGCCATTACGCGCATGGATGTACCAGGATGACAAGGTGATAAGTGACCGACCAACAGGCGCCCTCTGCCCCTCTACCCCGTAGGCCCCTCGCGGGTTGCTGCCACAAACTCCCGGAACAGCGCCCGGGACACGTCATCATGCGGTTCCAGCGACTCGGGATGCCACTGCACCGCGAGCGCGAAACCCTCCCCGTCGCCCTCGATCGCCTCGATCAGCCCATCGGGCGCATGCGCGCTGGCCACGAGCCCTGCGCCCAGGCGCTGGATACCCTGATGATGCATGCTGTTGACCGGTGCCGCTACCGCTCCCGCCAGCGCGCGCAGCCGCGACCCCTCCACCAGGTCCACGGAATGCGCCAGATGGTCGCGCGAATGCTCCGGCGGTTCATAGTCGTGCTTGTGAGACCCGGACCGCTGCGACTGCACATCCTGGAACAGCGTGCCACCGGCGGCGATGTTGAGGATCTGCAGTCCCCGGCACAGCCCCAGCACCGGCATGCCGTCGTCCAGGGCCCAGCGGGCCAGTTGCAGCTCTACCAGATCGCGCGGCGGATCGGTATGCCGGAGCCGAACGTGCCGCTCCTCGCCGTAGGTGGATGGCTCGATGTCCACCCCGCCCGGCAGCAGCAGCCCGTCCAGCCGCTCGTACAGCGCGCGCATCACCTCCGGCTGGGCCGGCAGGAGCGGCAGGAGGACCGGTGCTGCCCCCGCCCGCACCAGCGCGTCGAGGTACATCCGGTTCATCACCCATGACGCCGGGAACGCCGCCGGAATCCCTTCGACGGCTTGCAGGGACTGCGTCGTCACACCAATCAACGGTCGCATATCACTCATGTACGTTCCGGCAAGGGACGACTCACGACTCACGACTCACTGACGACTCACGACTGACGACTCACGACTCCTTCTTCCGTCTCGCTGATCAACTGGTCCACCACCGAGTGCAGGTTCCCGGTCTGCTGAAAGGTGCGCAGTTGCCGGTCGGCGCTCGTCCCCTCCGTCAGGATCTTGTAGGCATACTCCACTTCGGCCCGCGATCCCAGTTCGTCCACCACGTCGCCGATGAACCATTCGAGCAACTCGCGGATCAGGTCCCGCGCCGGCAGCTCTCGCTGCTGGCCGAAGTCGATCAGCTTGCCGTCGAGTCCGTAGCGCACCGCGCGCCACTTGTTCTCCTCGATGAACGCCGCGCCGTACTGCCGGAACGTCATGTTGTCGCGCCGCAGCTTGTACAGCTTGGCGATGATCGCCTGGAAGATGGCCCCGATGCACACTGCCTCGTCTACCCGCGTGCAGACATCGCAGATCCGGAACTCGAGGGTCGGGTAACTCCAGCTCGGTCGCACATCCCACCAGATCTTCGAGGCATTGGGAATACAATTGGTGCTCACCATGCCATCCACCAGCGTGGAGAACTCGTGCCATGACTCCATGGTGGGCGGCAGCCCGGTGCGGGGGAAGTTCCGGAACACCACGCTCCGGTACGACTTGAGCCCGGTGTTCCTACCCAGCCAGAACGGGGAGCTGGTGGAGAGCGCCAGCACGTGCGGCAGCATGTAGCGCACCACGTTCATGCAGTCGATCAGGAACTCGCGATCCTCGATGCCGATGTGCACGTGCGTGCCGAAGATCAGCAGCCGCTGCGCCAGGTCCTGCAGGTCCTCGCGCACACCCGCATAGCGCTCCAGCGGCGTGATCTCCTGCGTCATCCACGACGAGAACGGATGCGTCCCCGCCGCCGCGATCCGGAGGCCGTTCTTCCCCGCCAGGCCCATCACCAGGCCCCGGAGCCGGATCAGCTCGGCCTTCACCTCCGCCGGCGTGTGGCACACCCGCGTGCCCACCTCCACCATCGACTGGTGCAGCTCCGGCTTCACCTCACCCAGCACCATGGAGTCTTCCTTCAGGATCTCCGTGATGTAGCTCTTGAGCTCCCGGGTGACGGGATCGATGATCTGGTATTCCTCTTCGATGCCGATGGTGAGTGAGGGTGGCTTCATGACAGTCGTGAGTCGTGAGTCGTGAGTCGTGAGAGAGTCGCGAGTCGTGAGAAAAGGCGCCGCAAGGCGGGCATCCGGTGTGCACTGCGCTCGTTCCGTTCGCTACCATGCCACATGGGAGACTTCCGCCGCCTGAAGGTCTGGCAACTCTCGACCCGGCTGGTCGTCGAGTTGTATCGCGTTACCGGTCGATTTCCCCGAACCGAAATGTTTGGGTTGACCGCCCAGTGCCGCCGCGCCGCCGTCTCGGTCGTCTCGAATATCGCCGAGGGCTCGGGCCGCGGCACCCCCGCCGAGTTCCGCAGGTTCGTACTCATGGCGCGCGGCTCACTCCACGAGGTCCGGGCCCAGCTGCATGTCGCACGGGAACTGGAATTCCTCTCAGCGTCCGAGCACGACCTCCTGGAACACCGCATCGATGAAATCAGCCGGATGCTCTACACCCTCGCAAGGAACCGAGCACCGCCATCGAGCAGCTGACCACTGTCGACTCTCTGCCGACTGCCGACTGCCGACTGACGACCCTCTGCCTACTGCCT